>JANNSA010000657.1:0-1811 GCA_031402115.1 Hyphomicrobiaceae bacterium
CAGCGGCCAGACCGCCTTGCACCTGGCCAGCCTGGCCGGCCAGCTGAACGTGCTGGACGACTTGCTACGCCTGGGGATCGATGTCGAGCTGCTCAACCGCCAGCGCGAGACCGCGCTCGACGTTGCCGCAGCCAGCGACCAGCAAGAGGCCATGAGCCGCCTCATCGAGGCCGGCGCCGACAGCCTGCGTGCCGGCCAGCGCTGAACGGCACCGTGCCGAAAGAACCATCTCGCGGCCTGTCCGCCGGCTCGTTCGTCACCTCGTTCGACCATCCTTCGAGGCGCTCGAAACATTCTGTACAGACAGGCCTGATCGGACCACCGCGAACCGGGGTTGCCAAGTGACCCTGACACACAGCCTGCCTAGAGTGGCTGACGGAGGCCGGGAGTCCTTGGCCCACCGACGACGCATCAACCAGGAGAGATGAGCATGACATTCAAATTGAACGCGGTCGCGGCCTTGCTGGCCGCCATCGCAACCGGCGGCGCCCACGCCGCGATGATCGGCGGCACCGCCGCTGCGCAGGAAAACGGCAGCGTGGCCTTTGTCGCCATCGACAGGACCGGCTCGCCGATTTCGCTGACCGTGGACCTGGGCTACAACTTCGCCGACTTCATCGAAGGCGGTGTCTACAACACCCCGGGCACCCAGATCGTCTGGGACTTCGGTGCCAATTCGCGCACCCTCAACGGCGCAGCGACGACGGGCGACTTCGCCTGGAGCACGGCCCTCACCGACTACCTGGCCACCGCGCAGGCTTCGGAGACGACGTGGGGCGTGATCAGCGTCGAAGGCGTCAACGGCGCCACGATCCCCGGCCGTGGCGTGCTGGCCACCGGCAACGCCACCCAGGCGCAGATGCTGTCGATGTCCACGTCCGGCCCCGTCGGCAACATCATCGGCAACACGGCCAACTACTACGCCAGCGTCAACAACACGGGCACGCACGTCACCAACGCCGAAGGCGCGGGTACCGCGGTGGCCGGTGGTGCCTACCAGGGCACGTCGACCATGAACGGCAACTTCGGCGGCAACCTGACCTGGTCCTACCTCACCGCCAACGGCGCCTCCAGCACCTTCCAGCGCCTGAACCAGCTGGTCGCCAACCCGGTGGTCATCCAGCTCGGCCAGGTCAACACCACCGACAGCCTGTCCTCGGCACCGGCCACCTTCCTGTTCGACGCCACGGCCGGCACGCTGACCTACGCCGTGCCGGTGCCCGAGCCCGGCACCTACGCGCTGATGTTCGCCGGTCTGGGCGCCATCGGCTTCATGGTCCGTCGCCGCAAGTTCTGAGCGCGAGCCCGCCCGTCCCGCGGCACTGACGCGCCGCTTCACCGAACGCGAAATGAGTGATCCGGCTCAGGCTGGGTCACGCCCCAAACCCTCCCTTGGAGAAATCAATGAAGCTCTCGAAACTTTCCCTGGCCATCGTCGCGATGGTCTCCGGTGCCGCGGCTTTCGCCGCCCCGACCCGTATTGCTTACAGCGCCGGCGCCACCGCCGTGCAGGGCAACCAACAGCAGGCGCTGAACGCCATCTGCGCCGCCAACAACCCGGGCTTCACCGTGTCGCGGCTGCGCCAGTCCACGGCCACCAGCGACAACTTCGCCTCGTACGTCTGCGCCTCCGGCGCCGTGACGCTGGCCAACTACGCCACCGCCACCTACGCCAACTTCAGCGCCAGCATCCCGTTCGAAGAAATCCGCTACCACGGCGACCAAGGCTCCTTCGCGGCCGTGCTGCAGGTGAACTCCCAGCCGCGGGCTTTCTTCAACCCGGCCACCAATGCCAACCTGCCGGCTGGCGT
>JANNSA010000658.1:0-1993 GCA_031402115.1 Hyphomicrobiaceae bacterium
CAGCGCCGCGCGCCGCGCTTCCCACTCGGCGGCCGGCACCAGCGCGTTGACGCTACCCTTGTTGAGGTCGATGCGCACCTTATCGCCGTTCTTGAGCAGTGCCAGGCCGCCACCGGCCGCCGCTTCCGGCGAAGCGTTGAGAATCGACGGCGAGCCCGACGTGCCCGATTGCCGGCCATCGCCAACGCATGGCAGCGAGCGAATGCCCTGCTCCAGCAGATAGGCCGGCGCGCGCATGTTGACGACCTCGGCGGCGCCTGGATAGCCGAGCGGGCCGACGCCCCGCATGAACAGGATGGTGTTGCCGTCGATGCCCAGCTTCGGGTCGTCGATGCTGGCGTGATACTGCTCAGGTCCATCGAACACGATCGCCTTGGCCTCGAAGGCGTCCGGATCCTTAGGGTTGGACAGATAGCGATCACGGAACTCAGACGAGATCACCGACGTTTTCATGATAGCGCTGTCGAACAGATTGCCGGTCAACATCTTGAAGCCAGCCTGCGTCTTCAACGGCTTGCCGTATTCCTTGATGACTTCGCGATCCCAGGAGAACTTGCCCGTGCAGTTCTCGCCAATCGTCTTGCCGTTGGCGGTGATGGCGCCCTCATGAATCTTGCCGGCCTTGATCAGTTCGGCGACGACAGCAGGTACGCCGCCAGCGCGGTGAAAGTCCTCGCCGAGATAGTCGCCAGCCGGTTGCAGGTTGACGAGCAGCGGCAGAGCATGACCGTGCGTCTCCCAGTCCTTGACCTCCAACTCGACACCAATGTGCCGGGCGATAGCGTTCAAATGGTTGGGCGCGTTAGTCGAACCGCCAATCGCCGTGTTGACAGCGATGGCGTTCTCAAAGGCCTGACGGGTCATGATCTTGGATGGCGTCATGTCTTCCAGCACCATGCTGACGATGCGCCGGCCAGTCTCAAACGCCATCTGGCCGCGCTCGCGATAGGGCGCCGGAATGGCGGCATTGCCCGGCAGCGTCATGCCGAGTGCCTCGGCCAGCGAGTTCATGGTCGTCGCCGTGCCCATGGTGTTGCAGAAGCCCGTCGACGGCGCCGAGGTGGAGACCAACTCAATGAAGCCGTCGTAATCGAGTTCGCCGGTCGCCAGCTTCTCGCGCGCCATCCAGACAATGGTGCCGGAACCTGTGCGTTTTCCTTCATGCCAGCCGTTGAGCATGGGACCCGACGACAAGGCAATCGCCGGAATGTCAACAGTCGCCGCTGCCATCAGGCAGGCCGGCGTGGTCTTATCGCAGCCAATCGTCAGCACGACGCCGTCGAGTGGATAGCCATACAGCACCTCAACCAGTGACAGGTAAGCTAGGTTGCGATCGAGGGATGCCGTCGGCCGCTTGCCGGTCTCCTGGATCGGATGCACCGGAAACTCCAGCGGTATGCCGCCGGCCGCGATGATGCCATCGCGCACGCGCTTGACGAGATCAACATGGGCGCGGTTGCACGGGCTCAGGTCCGAGCCGGTTTGCGCAATACCGATGATCGGCTTGCCACCCTGCAATTCGCCACGCGTGAAGCCATAGTTGAGATAGCGCTCTAGGTAGAGCGCCGTCATGTCGGCATTGCCCGGATTGTCGAACCAGTTCTGCGACCTGAGCGTCAACGGCTTGGGTGCGTCGGATTTCGTGCCGGCCATGGCTGGTGCCCTCTGCTCAGGTGCGATTTGTGTGATCAATAGCAGAGGGTGGCGAGGGTTGCTACTGGGTGGCGTGGGGCAGATGAGTAACCTGCCAGTTCTGCCCAGTGCGCATCAAAGCACGCGCTTGGAGGCGGGGTCATGAGCAGTATGAAAGACCGCAATGACATCGATCATGTCGTCGGTTGGCTAATAAATGACTAGGGCCTGTCGTCAGTTGAATTGAGTCTCAACAGCAACTGTGAGATGGAAAACGCACGGGGCCGGCTTCGACGTCGTCGGTTTGCGGATTCCCAAATCACTTTTCCTCTGACTCATGGGTTGTCGGCGAGGAGGCCGA
>JANNSA010000659.1:0-2127 GCA_031402115.1 Hyphomicrobiaceae bacterium
GCACGTGCTTGACAGCTCCAAGACCGGGCTCGGCGCGCCGAGCGCTGGCCTGGTGCGCGCGCTGAAGCGCCGCTACGGTGACCGGCTGGATGTGGTCATCGACGCCTGCCAGATGCGTTCAAGTCTTGCCAGTCTGACGGCTTGGCTCGAACTCGGTGCGCTGGTGCAGATTACTGGCTCGAAATTCATGGCTGGACCGCCGTTCTCGGGCGCGTTGCTGCTTGCAGCCGGTGCGGTGGAGCGCTTGAACGCGAGTGGCGGCCTGCCAAGTGGATTGCAGGCCTATTGCGGCCGTGCCGAATGGGATGATCAGCTGACCGGACCCGCCGCGTCGCTGCCGGCGTTCCGCAATCTCGGGCTGCTCGGCCGCTGGCGCGCCGCCATGGCAAGCTGGCAACGCCACGCCGACCAGCCCCAGGATAGATCGACCGCTGTGCTGCGGGCATTTGCTGAAGGCGTCACGGTCGCCATCGCACAGCGCGCCTGGCTCGGCCTGGTTGATTGCCCGCTGCCGGCACGCTCCGATCCTGAGTGCTGGTCAGCCATTGCCAGCATCCTGACGGTGCGCATCGCCAACCCGGATCTGGCCGGCCGTTGGCTTGACATGGCCGCCTGCAAGCGTGTCCATCAGGCCCTACAGCGTGACCTGACGAGACACCTCGCCGGTGGCGTTGAAGGCCACCGTGTTGCGCTTAGACCCGTTGCGGTCGGACAACCGGTCGCAATCGGCGACGGCTGCGGTGCATTGCGTCTTTGTGCCAGCGCTGTCTTAGTCGACCAAGTGCTCAGCAGTGGCGATGGCTGGCCCGCGCGCCTGTCCGGCGACATTGCTATGGCTCTGAACAAGTTGGAACTGGTGCTGGCGTTGGGATTGCACCGGCCACCGCGCGATTGATGCCGCGACTGACGGTTTGCACGATCCGCGGCGCAACGCCTTGAAGGATTGGGGCTGTTGGGCATTCCCCTGTTCAAATTGCCGCCGCATTGACCAGCCAGACAACAACGCGAATACTGTGCGAAAGAGATTCTGTTTCGCGTCGGCAGGATATCCACGATCCCGATGGCCACGCTCACGCCGCTTCGTCAACTTCAACCCAAGCCTGCTGGCTGGGCAGTGGTCGCCGCCTTGCTGTGTTGCTGGTTAGCGCCGATCGCACCCGCAGCAGCGCAAACTGCTGACAGCCCGCTGCAACCGCAGTCGCAGGTCATGTCACAGCGGACGCTTTACTGCATGCAGCTTGAGCAGCGACTGCAGCGCGAGAACCAGGGCGTGCAACTAGCGCGCGCCAACCTGCCGCAGATCGATGCCGAGATCGCGCGCGCCGATCGCGCCTATCAGCAGGGCCAGTCGCAAGCCGAAAATATCGAGTGCTACGACTACTTTCTGTTCTCCAAGGAATGGCGCAATACGCCACGCTGTGTCCGCGTGCGCCAGCAGATTGAGACAGCCCGCCGCTCGTTGGCGAAACTGCAGGAGCAACGCTCCCAGGTCGATGACGGGCAAGTGCAGCAATCCCGGCAGGATGCGCTGGTCAACGAACTGGCGCGCAACCGCTGCGGTCCGCAGTACATCCGCGAAGCCCAAAAGCGGGCCAATCATAACAACTTCTTCTGGGATGATAGCGAGGGTGACCCCGGCTTTGACGCCGGCAATGCATTGCCCGAGCAAAACTTCTCAACCTTCCGGACACTGTGCGTGCGCACCTGCGACGGCTACTATTACCCGATCAGCTTTGCGGCAACTCAGACTGGCTTTCAGCGCGACGCCGACGTTTGCCAGGCACAATGCGCGGCGCCAGCGCGTTTGTTCATCTACCAGAACCCGGGCGCCGAGGTCGAGCAGGCTGTGTCAGTGGATGGCACCACGCCGTATTCGCGGCTGCCCAACGCCTTCCGCTACCGCCGCGAGCTCGTCAAAGGCTGCTCCTGCAAGGAAACCGAGTACACGCCGGACCTGCTGCCGCCTGAAACCGTCACTGAGACAGCAACGATTGCGCCTGTTGATGGCGTGATGGATGCTGGCGTGGCAGCGAGCAGCTTAGTTGCTGGAACGCCGGACGATCCCATGTTCCAGGGTGACGTCACCGTTGCCCCTGAAGTCAGCAAACCGAAACCGCGCAAGCCACG
>JANNSA010000660.1:0-9523 GCA_031402115.1 Hyphomicrobiaceae bacterium
GGTGGCGACATTGGTGTCGCGATACGCGGCAACGGTAGTAGACGTTCGATCGCAGCGTAGTCTGCGCGGCCCTTCCAATCGCTGATACGGCAGGAGACGAAGATGTGGGCGCGGGCTAATCCTTGGCCAACCTCGCGCGCCAAACGCTTTATTGCCGTCTCGAAGCTTTTATGATTGAGGCGCGCTTCATCGACCGAGTCGATGAAGAAGTGCGCGGTGTCCGCACCCCGCAGCCAGTCCAGCAGTCGCTCTGCGTCGTCGCCATCCAGACTGGCATCGAGGCCGGCGTCGACCAAGTCTTCTACCCGGACGAACAGGGCTCGCTTTCCCTGCTTCTGCAACGAGCGGCACTGCGCTTGGAATTCCTCGGTCTTTCCGCTGCCCGCCTCGGCGAGCAATACCACCCTCGGGAGCAGTAGCAGCTCGGGCCAATCCTTGTAGCCGTAAAGTTCCCGCCCCCAGGCCGACGGCGTATCAAGCGGGATTTCCTTGTCCTTGTCGACGGGAGCGAACAGGCGCTGCAATGCGACATGACCTAGCGGCTCGACGGCGCCGTGATTGACGAAATCTCTCAATGCGTTTTTCTTCATCCCGTAAGTATACAGGAGCACAAGCTTGTCAGCGCAATGATGCGCGACCTCTCCACCGATTCGTTGTCTGGTTGCTCCGCAGAGTGGTCGGCGGTTCGGTTGCCGGCCAAAAAAATGGTTTGTCACGAACGAATAGCGGACACCCGGAGGAACGATCAGTGGCGCGCTGACAAGGCGGCTGAAATGACCGCTTCCTCCGCTTTTCGACGGTCAAGCCATTAATGCGTCAAGTTTGGAGGTGGCGAGCGAAAACGCGATCAGTCTCGTCCAAGAGCGATTGCATCAGGTCGCCGGCCCGATGATGGTGCAGCAATCCCGCCGATTGGCCGGACCAAAGGGAAACCAGATCGCTGCGACCTTGGGCAAGTGCAGCCGGTTTGAAGCCGCCGGCAAGCCAGCTTTGCACAGGATACGGAGCGAAATCCCCTGCGTATTTCGCCATTTCGTCGGTGTAACGGTTACGAATTCCGCGTGCCAGACGGCCGGTGAAGGCGCGCGTCAGCACCGTATCGCGCGCGGCATCCGAGAACAGCGCTTCGCGGTGCGCATGACTTGCTCCTGACTCGTCGCAGGCAAGAAACGCCGTGCCGATCTGCACGCCATCGGCGCCCAACATGAGGGCCGCAGCAATGCCACGGCCGTCCGCAATGCCGCCAGCAGCGATCACCGGGATGGCGACCTTGTCACGGACCCGCGGTACGAGCGCCATCAACCCTGTAAGGACGTCCTCGGAGCGATGCAGGAACGATACGCGGTGTCCACCAGCTTCGAAGCCCGTGGCGACGATCACATCAACACCAGCTTGTTCAGCCGCGATTGCTTCATCCGTCGTCGTCACGGTCGCGATGGTTGCAATGTCGCGCGCCTGGCACGCCTGAATGATCTTGGCGTCCGGCAGACCGTAGACAAAACTGAACACTGGTGGTTTGGCTACGATGAGCGCCTCAACCTGAACTTCGAATTTTTGGCCAAACTGGTTCGGGAATGCTGGTAGCGGCACGCCGAGCTCGCGATAGTAGGGGGCAAGCCGCTCAAGATGACGGTCGAATTCCGTCTGTGAAAACGTCGCTGTTGCCTCATCTTCGTTCGAAACCCAGAGGTTTATGGCGAAGGGACGCTTGGTGTGCTGTCGCAGTTCTGAGGTCACGGCGCCGATCTGTTCGGGCGTAAGATGATGGGCACCGAACGATCCAAGACCGCCGGCATTGGACACGGAGGCGGCCAGCGCAACTGCGGATAGCCCGCCGCCAAACGGGCCTTGCACGATCGGGACGTCAATGCCGAGACGTCGCGTTGCCGCCGTTTGCTTCCAGGTCATTGTTTGTCCTTGCTGCTGACACGCACGGACAATAGTTGATTGGTTTCTGAAGTAAATGTGGGTACCAATGGATACCATTGTTTTGCCGTTACCAATCGGTCACCTGAGGCATCATGCTCGCTAGACGCAAAACTCGTGTTGAGAGCCCGCCACAAGCCTGCGAATTGACCGCCTGTATGGGAATCCTGGGCGGAGCCTGGACGCCAAACATCATCTGGTACCTGCGAGCCGGGCCGCGCCGATTTAGTGAGCTGAAGGACGACATCGGATTAATTTCAGCCAAGATGCTGACAACGCGATTGCGTCGGCTTGAGCAGGATGGCGTCGTCAGGAGGACGGTGATGCCGACGTCCCCGCCAACCGTCGAGTACGCACTGACGGACCTGGGCAAAGAGTTCGCGCCGGTGTTGCAGGCCATCGTCGACGTGGGGCACCGGCTGAAGCAGCACCAGGGAACCGTGCGGCGCACCGCCCCAACCAGCGTGGCCAAGACGAGGGCGGTTCCGTAAAGTACCTGCAGTGGCGGCATGTCGGCACCTGGCTCGTGACGCCGAGTGGCTCACGGTCGGTGTACGACGATCGCGAACGTTCTCGCGTTCACGGCCGAAGGGGCCGAATTGTTGAGCGCAAGACCCGGTGTCTGTTCTCGACTATCGAGCGGCCATCGCGCTTGGTTGGTGCGGGCGCGACTGGCGGCCGAGTAGCGATGTCGGCAAACTCCGCAGTGCGACAATTGAGCCCCTGGAGTAAAACGCGCATGACCCTGGCTGCGCACAAAGTCCGTGTGAATTGGCTAGGATTGTCGTCGCTTTCGAAGCACCGATAGCTTGGTGGATGAGAACAGGCCGGTTCGGACCATCGATGCCCTCGATGGGGCCTTCAATCGGCGCGAACTGGGGTTCGACACAGCCGAACTAACCAGTATCCGGGCTGTCACCCGCATGTTCATCTCATTGCATGCAAGCAAGCCGACGATTGGAGCAGGAGTCCGACCGCTATTTTGAACCGATGTGGCTGCTTGGGTGGCCAGTCGACGGGATATCCTTGCTTGGAGCAAAATGCTTGCGCTCATCGATGGGGCGATCCTGACGTCAATTGTCTGTTGAAAGCGACGAACTGATCGTGCAGTCATGCCCTTGCGAAATCCTTCGCGGGAGGTCAAAAAAATGCAAAACATTTCCAGACGTGTGGTTGTCGCCGGCGCCGTCGCACTTACCTTGGCAACGTCATCCGTGGCGCAAGCCGAAGACAAGATTCTGGCATCCGTTCCAGGCCTGACATTTCCATTCTTTGTGCACATGATGAATGCTTTCAAGGCGGAAGCAGCCAAGCAGGGCATTGGCGTGATCGAGAGCGACGGTCAGGTTTCGTCGCCGAAGCAGACGGCCGATGTCGAAGCTGCCATCACGCAAGGCGTCAAGGGTATTGTAATCAGCCCGAACGAAGTGGACGCCATGGCACCGGCCCTGCAACAGGCTGTCGACGCCAAGATCCCGGTCGTTACGGTTGATCGTCGGGTGGCCCAGGTTGAAGGCATCCTTGCCCATGTCGGCGCCGACAATGTCAAGGGCGGCGAAGCGCAGGGCAATTTGATCCTGAAATTGTTCCCCGATGGCGCGACGATCATCAATCTGCAAGGTCAGCCCGGTGCATCGCCCGCCATCGACCGCAACAAGGGCTTGCACAATGTCCTTGACGCCAAGGCTGACAAGTACAAGATCGTGTTCGAACAGCAGGCTGGCTTTGACCGCGCCAAGGGATTGGCCGTGACCGAAGCGGCACTGGCTGGTATGGCCGAAGCCCCGAAAGTCATCGTTGCCGCCAACGACGACATGGCACTTGGCGCCATGGAAGCTGTCAAGTCGCGCGGCCTGTCGGGCGTCGCCATCATCGGCTTTGACGCCTTGCCAGAAGCGCTCGCCCAAGTTCGTGACGGCGGGCTGACAGCCACGATCGAGCAGTTCCCGGGCCAGCAAAGCGCCATTGGCGTGCAGACCCTGGTGAACTTTATCAAGACTGGCGCCAAGCCCGCGGAAAAAGTTCTGCTGTTGACGCCCGTTGCCATCACCAAGGAAAATCTCAACACGGCCGAGCGTTTGGGTGAAGTGAAATAACCAATGGTCGATGTCAGGCCGGGGCTTAGTCTCGGCCTGGAATCGTCTCAGCCATGAACCAAACGTCCAGTCCCCCAGATTTGTTGCGCATGACCGGGATTTCAAAGTCCTTTCCCGGCGTGAAGGCTTTGAAGTCCGTTGATTTCGCCGTTCGTCCAGCCGAGATTCATGCCTTTCTCGGCGAAAATGGTGCCGGCAAATCGACCTTGCTGAAAATCCTGTCCGGCGCCCAGACGCCGGATGCTGGAACGATTGAACTGGATGGCCGTCTCGTCCAGTTCGCCAGCCCAGCGGTTGCACAAGCCCAGGGCATCGTCACGATCTATCAAGAGTTCACACTCGCGCCGGATATGACGATCGCGGAGAATGTCTTCATCGGCCGTGAGCCTGGCTCACGCTACTTCATCAGCCGTGCCAAGCTCGAGGCGGAAACCGAGGTTCTCGCCAAGCGGATCGGGCTTGAGCGCAGCCCACGGGCGCTGGTTCGCGATCTATCGGTGGCCGAGCAACAACTGGTTGAGATCGCGCGCGCTCTATCGATGAAGTCGCGGCTGATCATTATGGACGAACCAACTTCGGCTCTCAGTCGCGCTGAAGTCGAGAAGCTCTTTGGCATCATCCGATCGCTGAAGCAGGATGGCATTTCGACGATTTTCGTCACCCATCGGCTTGAGGAAGTTTTTGAGATTTGCGATCGGTACACGGTCCTCCGCGACGGCCAGCATGTTGGCAGTGGCAACGTCGCCGCGACCAGCCTGCAGGACATCATTCAGCTGATGGTTGGCCGCGAGATCAGCCTGCTGGCGCCGCGGGCAACTTCCTATGCGACGAGCGAGGTCGCGCTGTCCGTGCAAGGCCTATCGCGCCGCCGCAAGAGCAGCGACGCCAGTGCCATTGAGCTACATGATGTCTCGCTGTCGGTTCGCAAAGGCGAAATCCTGGGTATTGCGGGTCTGGTCGGTGCCGGGCGCACCGAGACGGCGCGCGCGATCTTTGGCGCCGACCAGATCGACACCGGCACAATTGTTGTCAACGGCCAGCCAGCGCGCATCGCCTCACCGCGCGATGCAATCAATCTCGGCATCGGATTGGTACCTGAGGATCGCAAACTGCAAGCCTTGTTCCTGGCATTGGCCATTCGGACCAATCTGTCGATCGCGTCGCAAGAGCGCATTGCGTCGTTCCGTTTTTTCATTGATCGCAACAAAGAAGCGGCCCTCGTTGAAGATTATCGCAAGCTCCTGAATATTCGCATGGCATCGCCGGATCAGTTGGTCGGCAATCTTTCTGGCGGCAACCAGCAAAAAGTGGTGCTCGCCCGTTGGCTGGCGCTGCAGCCCAAAGTTCTCATCGTCGATGAACCAACGCGAGGCATCGATGTCGGCGCCAAGGTCGAAGTGCATAATCTGCTTTTTCAAATGGCGGCGGCCGGTATTGCTGTGATCGTGATATCCTCGGAGCTGCCGGAGGTCCTTGCGCTGGCTGATCGGATTGTCACCATGCGTGAGGGCCGGGTGACGGGGGAGCTTTCTCGCGCCGAGGCTGATCAAGAGAAACTCATGACTTTGATGACCTTGCGGACGGATCGGGCGGCCTGAGCTGGACGGAGAGAAGGAATGACGGATATGGCGGCCCGCGGTCAACAAGACAGCTTCGATGCGTTCTCATTTCTGGCACGGTTCGCGCCATTGATTTTTCTGCTCCTACTCATGGCGGTCTTTGCCATTCTCGAACCGCGCTTTTTGTCTTCCGTCAATCTGCTCAATGTAATGCGGCAAGTCTCCATTACAGGCTTGCTGGCGATCGGCATGACTTTTGTGATTTTGACGGCAGGCATTGATCTGTCGGTTGGATCTCTGCTGGCTTTCTGCGGTCTGGTAGCAGCGGCCGTTGCGAAAGGTGGGATGCAGGATCGCTTTACGGTCGGCGATGGTCAAATTGGCTATGGTTGGCCGTTGGCGGCATTGTCGGCAATTTGCATCGGGCTCGCCTGCGGCTATCTGCAAGGCCTTGCCATTACGAAATTGCGCGTGCCGGCCTTTGTCGTCACTTTGGGTGGGATGTCGGTGTTTCGTGGCGCCGCCCTGCTGTTTGCTGCCGGTGGTCCGATTTCCGGTTTTCAGCCCGATTTCACCTGGTGGGGCCAGGGTCGCATTCTCACGGTGCCGGTCCCGGTTATCATTTTTCTTTTGGCCGCGGTCATCGCGCATATCGTGCTGCACTACACGCGCTATGGCCGGCAAGTCTATGCAGTCGGTGGAAATCCCGAGGCCGCGCGGCTTGCTGGCCTCAATGTCAACTGGATCATCTGCAGCGTCTACATCATCATGGGCTTCTTTGCCGGCCTTGGTTCATTCGTCCTGGCGGCACGCCTCAACTCGGCGGAAGCCGTCGCTGGGACGGGTTACGAGCTGACCGTCATCGCCTCGGTCGTGATCGGTGGGACCAGCCTGTTTGGCGGCGCCGGGTCGATCTTCGGCACCGTGATTGGCGCCATTCTCATCGGCGTTTTGCTCAATGGCCTCGTGTTGATGAATGTATCATCCTACATCCAGCAAATCATCATCGGTGTCATTATCGTGCTTGCCGTCGCATTTGACACATTTGCCAAGTCACGCCGCCGCAAGGCGTGAGCGAGTCAAAGCGATTGCGCGCAATCTCTGATTGGAACACTGATGCGCCCGTTTGTATGAGCGAAAGATCGAAGACGCTGCTGCCGCCGGCACGACCAGCGTCAACTCCCGGAGCTGCCAGAGAATCTACGCCCAAGTGTCAGCCACGGACTGGTGGTCCGTGGCTCATAACGATGGCAATTGAACGTCCGACTGCTGATTAGGTCTACTATCAGCGGGGTGAGACATCCATTCGTCATGGCAAATGGCTCGCACTGGTAGGCGTCGGCTTTCTTGGGTACAGCGGCCATGTCTTTGCGTCGGTCCTGACCAAGTTTGATCGAGTTGCCGATGTCCGGAATCTCCGCATCTCAACGATCAAGTCTTTGATACGAAACACGTTTGACCATTCAGTCTGGGAAACAACGAAAGGTCGAATATCGGGCCTCTCTGCCTGCCTTTTGTCAGAACCGGCAATCGACGCATCATGGGTCCGCCGGCTGAAGCGCCGGCAGCCGATAAAACCGGACCGCGTTGTTGACGAAGATGTTGGCGCGTTCGTCAGGGGAGCAGCCGGACAGCAGCTGGCGGGATAGGTCGATCCACCGTGGCAAGCCGGAGCCCATATCCGTCACCGGCCAATCGCCGCCCCAAATGACGCGGGCCGTGCCGAACTGCTCAATGACATGTTGCACCCATGGCCGTAAGCCCGCTTCGTTGATCTGCCCCGGTGCGCAGTAGGGCGTGATGCCACTCAGCTTGACATGCACATGCGGCAGAGCCGCCAACGCCCTGATATTGGCTGCCCAAGGTTCAAACGCACCAGACGCGATGTCGGGCAGCCCACAATGGTCGAGCATCAGCGGATGGTCACTGAGCCTTGCGAGTTCGACAGCCATTGGCAATTGGCGGCCCAGAAAACAGAGATCGAACGTCCAGCCGCGCTGGCCAACTTTACGCAGATTGGCCCGGAACGTGCTGGATCGTGACACATCATCCGGCACAACATGCAGGACGCGGCGGAAGCCGACAACGTGCAGAGCCGTCGCCTCGTCCAGCCAAGCCTCGAAGCCGTCATTGTTCTCTGGCCGGCACGACGGGATTTGCGCCAGAATGCCGTTGCGGCCAACGAGGGTCGCGACATAGCGGGCTTCCGCCTGATAGTCGGCATCGTCAACCGCGGTTTCCATATAGATGGCAGCCGATCTGCCATGGGGTGCCAGCAGCTTCTTGTAATCGGCCAGCGTGAAATCGCCCTGCAGCACGCCGATGTTGCTGGTCCAGCTATAGCCGAACTGATTGCGCAAAATTAGGTGCAGATGGGTGTCAAGGATATCCATTAGACGTGTCCGTGCGGCTCAAGTTTGTTGGCAGCCATCAATCACTGCCGGCATGGGCGGTGCCTTTGCCGATGCCCTCCGGACCCATGGCGAGATAGCCGCCATCGATGGCAAGGTCGGTGGCGGTGATGAACGATGCCTCGTCGCTGAGCAGGAAGGCGATGGGGGCTGCAACTTCGCTCGATTCCCCGCAGCGCCGTAGCATATGGTAGTCACCCCAAATGGGTCCCCACTTGGCGCGGCCCCCGCCATCCAGATCGGCGGTCTTGACCACCTCTCGCGTCCAGATCCAGGCCGGGCTCACCGAGTTGATCCGGATGCGATGCGCACCAAGATCAAGCGCGGCCGCCTTGGTCAATTGCAGGACCGCGCCTTTTGCCGCGCAATACGTCCAGCGGTCTTTCGTAACAATGTGCGCCATGGTGCTCGCAACATTGACGATGGAACCACCACCCGCCTTGATCATGCTCGGCGCTACGCATTGGATCATGCGCGCAAAGCCAATGACGCCCACGTCCAATGAGCGCCGCCAATGTTTGAGCTCGCCGTCCATGCCCTTGGCGGTAAAGGCGTAGGCATTGTTGACGAGATAATCGATCCGGCCGAACTGCTTGTTGGTGGCATCAACGATGCTTTGTGAAAAGTCCTCCTCCTCCATGTCGCCGCCGATGAACCCAACATTGAGACGGTCGGCGCCGAACTCCTGGAGCACGACATCGCCTGCCGGATCATTGTCGGCGATCATCACCTTGGCGCCCTGGGCACGGAGCAGATCCACCGTCGCGCGGCCAATACCGTGCACGCCGCCGGTGACAATGGCGACCCGACCCGAAAACCGCTTTGTGACAACATCCGCTGACATTGGGTGCCCTCGCTCCAGTCAAAGTTTGCCATTGCTCAATTCAAGCCGGGCTGCTGGTTCGCCCGACCCATTCCGGCCAGAGCCAGCAGGATAGCAGCCACTGGCGCACGTATCCAGCACGCACCGCCGGTTGAGCATGGCGCAGCATAATTGTGTCGATCAACGGTGCGAGATCAGGGTCGGGCAGCTGATCGGTGACGGTCGTCAATTGAACAGCAATCGTGCATGCGAGGATCAATATGGTTGGTGCCATTGCCATCGAGCCTCAGCTCCGGCAGTTGTTCAATTCGGGTCCGGTTCGGGTCCGGTTACCGGGGGTGCAGCGGTCGCGGCGAGATTGTGGCTCTGGGCCAAGGCCGTTCCGGCTCCCTATGTCTGTTATCTCCGCATCTCGACGGTTAAGTGATTGAAGTGCAATGCTTCTGATCCTGAACTGAAGTCTACCGGGCCGCCCTTCGATCTCCCCACAGGCTCTGCGGTAGAACCGAGTCCAACATCGGTACCTGGTTGATCCATTGCCTGCCGCATCGCGTGCGCCATCGACTCCCGATCCTTCCGATACACGAGCTCCAGCCAGTCGTTCTGCGTGCGAGGCCGCGCTCCGTCGGATAGGCCGAGCATGCTATCGACCTGCGAGGACCAATAGATGTGATCGGTGTGGAAGTCCCAATTCCACGTGCCTGCCTC
>JANNSA010000661.1:0-2414 GCA_031402115.1 Hyphomicrobiaceae bacterium
CCCGAGCAACGTCAGCGCCAACCCGGACGCGACCTGATTGGCGAGCAGGGTTTGCGTGGCGATGGCGAACGGTAGCGCGATGAGCGCGCCACCGAGCATTGCCGCCAGCAACGCCAGCAACGGATTGCCCGTCGCCACCTGCACCATGAACCCAGTGATGGCGCCCATGATCATCATGCCCTCGACACCCAGATTGAGGACGCCAGCCTTTTCAACCACGATCTCGCCGATCGCCGCGAACACGAGCGGCGTCGAGGCGACGGTTATGCCGATGATGATGCTGGCGAGAAGGTCCATGGGGAAGCTACCCTGCGACTGGCAATGCTGAGTTCCGCGACCCCATCAATTGCCGCCGAAGCGGATGTTGCCGAGGATCGATCCCTCATCCGCCGAACCGCCCATCGGCCCGAGTTGCGCGGCGATGCGGCCGGCGAGGCGCGAGAACGGCAGGCTCTGGATCCACACCTTGCCAGGCCCCGCCAGCTTAGCGAAGAAGATGCCCTCGCCGCCAAAGATCATTGACTTGACGTTGCCGGCCCGCTCGATGTCGAATTGCACGCTGGGCATGTAGGCGACCACGCAACCGGTATCGACATGCAGCACTTCGCCCGGCGCCAGCGTACGCTCGATAATGGTGCCGCCGCCGTGGATAAACGTCCAGCCGTCGCCCTCAAGCTTCTGCATGATGAAGCCTTCACCGCCGAACAGGCCAGTCATGATTTTCTTTTGAAAAGCGATGCCAATTGACACGCCTTTGGCCGCGCACAGGAACGAGTCCTTCTGACAGATCAGCATGCCGCCGAGATCCGACAGTTTCATCGGCAGGATGTGGCCAGGATAGGGGGCTGCGAACGCGACCTTAGCCTTGCCAACGCCATTGTGCGTGAACACCGTGGTGAACAGGCTCTCGCCCGTCAGCAGCCGCTTGCCAGCGCCGACCATCTTGCCGAAGAAGCCGCCCGATTGCGACGCTTGCGAGCCATCGCCAAACACGGTCGTCATACCGATCTCGGCATGTTTGAACATCATCGAGCCGGCCTCGGCGATTGCGCTCTCGCCGGGATCCAGTTCGATCTCGACGAACTGCATCTCCGAGCCCTTGATCTCATACTCAATCTCGTCGGCGCCGCTGCCACGCCGCGTGCTGCCGGTGTTCGGAATGATGCTCGCCATGACCCAATGCTTTCTGTGCTTCTGCTCATATGTCTCGCCGCTGTCCTGCCCCAGCCGGTGAGCGCGCCCTCATCTCAGCTGCATTAACAGGCCAAGTTACGATCATTGTTAGCTGGCGAATCGTGCGCGTTCGTCGGAAGTAGGCTAAGGAACCCATCGTCAGACTAGGACATTCCGGACCGGTTGACGAGAGTGCCCAGGTACCAAAGCGCCGCAAGTCGCAGTGGAGGACGCCGTGTTGCAGTCCATCGAATTCGTGGCGCTGGCCGTCATCGTCGCTGCCATTGGTCTCTACATGATGGTCATTGGCATTGGCCGTATCATCCGGGCCATGCGCCGGGCTCCGCGCGCTGCTGCTCCCGCCGTGATGCCGAAGCTTGTGGCGGCCGCCAAGCTGGTGCCCGTGGCGACGCCGGAGGCCGATAGCCCGCTTGCCTTTGGCTGGTCGACGGCGTGGCTTGCCATCCGCACCCGCGACACCGCCAAGGTCGTCGATGCGCTCGGATTGAAGGAGCGCCAGCGCATCGGCTGGCAAAGCGGATTGGCGGCCGTCCATGATGACGGGTTGGCCGACGACCACGTGTTGGTGACGCCGGCCGTTAACGGCTGGACCTTTGTGATCGGCTACGCCTTGCCGCACCCCTCGGCCGATCCGCGCAGTGATCGTGGAGGTCCGCTACTGGCTGCACTGGCGCGCCAGTTTGACGACGTGCAGTACTTCTTCTCAGGCCCAGCCTTGGATCTGTTTGCGTGGAGCCGCTACCAGTCAGGCACGCTCATGCGCCGGTACGCCACTGCTGGTGTCGAGACCTTGTTTGATGAAGGGATGATCACGGAAGCCGAACTTCGGCATGGCCTGGCACCCGCTCGGCAGAGCAATCCTGGCGGTGTAGGTAAGTGGCGGCCGGTCCTGGTAGGAGCTGTTGCGTCGCCGCATAGCCTGCCGAGCGAGGACATGCTGCTGCAGATCGCTGGCGCTTGGAGTCTGAACCCCAGTTTAATTGACACCGCTATGCCGCTGACGGGTGCGGGGGCGGCGCCAGCACTTGGTTTCCTTGGCCGGGTGCCCGCAACCTGGCGGCATCGCGGCGGCGACCGCAAGGCTGGTTGAACCTCCTGAGGGCGCTTCGAACAGCAAACGCCGCGAATTCATCGTCAAACTGGGTTGCGGCGTTGTTGGGTGCGAAATGGGTCTTAGCCAAATCGCACCAACGGCTGGCCCCCCGCGCCCCGGGGCGGGT
>JANNSA010000662.1:0-6532 GCA_031402115.1 Hyphomicrobiaceae bacterium
GCATCTGCAGGCCTACTTCGACGAGTTCGCCTTCCGTTGGAACCGCCGCAAGACCAACGGCGTCTGTCGCATCGCCGCCCGCGTTATCGGGAGCGCACTGACGAAACCGCCGCTACCCATGTGGAAGCTCGTCAAGAACGCCAAGCCGCATCGGCGGTTTGCCGCGCCTCAGGTCACCGCCGCCGCCTGAACTAAGCGTAGAGGCATGCGCACGAGGTGGCCGCGCGGTCGCGATAGGGAACTCGATACAATCGTCACCATCACGACGCTTTAAATGTGCCGCAAACACCAGATCACAAAGCCGAACCAGGCAAGAACCAGCGCGGTTCGAACCTCTGTCAGCATCGATACATGAGCTGAATTTCGCTCAATTGTTGGCGGAAATACAAGAGTCCAATGCGAAAAGGTATCGTTTGCCGTGGCCAATAGACTCCTGGCTGGTTCGATCGCATTCAGTACATTCCAAGTCGACAATGCCTCGGCCAGCCCGAGTACCGCTAGCATACTGATCGTGGCAGCCAAAGGCAGCGCAACGAACCCCCGCCACCACCAACCCTTGTTCGCCATCATTCCTTGCGTGATTAACAGTTGTCGATAGGCAATAAGACCAATTAAAACCGTGACCGTCAGGATCCAGAAAATCCATGGCACGATCCAATAGGCAAGGAAGTCCGCCGCAACAGGCCAGAACCTCACAATGGTTACGGGAACGGCATAACAGACCAAGTAGCCCAGCAGAGCCCAGATAAATATGTTTGCGTGACCGAGCGCACGGACGAGCCTTGTGGGAAATCCGGAGATGGGTTGCAGCTTGTCCGATATCGGCACCCTACCCTCAATGAGGAACCGCGCTATATCACCCCAAAATCTCTCATCTTTTGCAGCGCCATGACTGCCCGATGCATACCGTACGTTGTAAAGGCCAGGCTCCCGTATATTATCTTTACCGTGCATATTCTGCTGTACGTTTACTGCCTGATTGAAGCCGTGATGGCCTGCTGCACCAAGATCCTGAATATTGTAAATTTGGAATAGATATGGAAACCACGCTACTACCCAATCCTTCGTCGCCACGAAGTTGGTCAAGGAATTTACCTGTTTTCGCTCCCTTATCCTATTCCAGTCGTAGCCGCAAGGCACAACGCTACCAGCAAAGACGACGTTATGGAATCTGCAGTTCGGATACGCTGAAAGTGCCTTAGCAAGCACGTATGTTCCGTGGCTATGTCCGAAATAGTGGAAGCGTACATTCGGATTAGTATATTTCGCTCTAGCTTCGATGTACTTTTCCATAAGCCAAGCGACCTTCCGCCATCTTACCCACGGAAACAGAAACGGCCCCATTCCAAAGTACCCGTAGCCGTCGATGACCTTTTCCATGGTCGGCTTCCGACCCGCAATTTGCCAAGTTTTGATAGCAATTTTATCTGTCCAATAGCCTTCGTCGCGAATTCCGTGAACGACGAATAAAACATCCTCAATTTGGTGTCGCCGGTCGAGCTCGTCCTTGTCTGGTCGTTGCAACTCCCAAGGCCGAATTTCCTCAGCTTTCAATTCGGTATCCGTACCCTTTAGCGCCAATCCAATTACATTTCGACGATGCTTCTGCACTTCATCGCAAACCTGCTCGTTTGCTCCAAGCTGAATGATCTCGTCATGATTAGTGTAATCAACTGCCAGATAATGGAAGTTTGTGCCTGTCGCAAGATCGATGCTATCGTGGGGGCCCACTATCTCATCTTTCGATCCGAGGAGCTGGACGGTATCTGGCATTTTGTCTTTGGCGTCCTCCTCAAGCCAGTCGAGCCTGGCTTGAGTGAGAAAGCGGGCGCCGCGCAAAGCGGCCATAATCATTGGGACAAAGCCAATGGCATTAAGAAAACTCAACAATATCAGCACTGCCCCGAACTTAAGTCGGGTAATGGGACCCAGGTTCTGTGTAAGCCCTATCCCCTTGTTGGCGGCGGCCAGCATGACAATTCGCCGAACCCTGCCTGGCGCAGCCCAGTAATTCTTAGGTTTATTGGCGGCACGCCAGTGCTTCCTACCCAGAACATACAAAACTCGCGCACAAAAACCGCCGGCGCTGTGCCCAACAAAATAGATAGAGTCGTAATTGCTTAAAGAAGAAATTCGATCTAAATCTTCACGCAAGCGCACGAGCGCCTCGTCCGGATTATCCATAGCAAAAGCGCCTAATTTCCCAGCAAATGGAAGCATCGGCGCCCAAATATCGCTGTTAGCGATTTGTCGCGAAGTAGTCGCGGCTAGCTCATTCAACTCAGAGGGCGAGGCTCCCATCCCATGGAACAATACAATCAAGCTCTTGCGATTTGGTAGGTTAGAAGCTCCAGAGGTGTTGACCGTACTGGAGGGTGCCAACGGAAAATGTAGCAGCATCGTGCTTATAATCCCCTTATCATCCCCTCTTTCTGGTATCCTACTTATGAGCCGCCGAAGCGCAAGCCGACCGACGGCGAACGGACTGCGTCGGCTTCAGGCCCGAAGCAGGAAGTCGCAGTTTGGACGCTCGACAACCGATAGTGAACCCTACCGCAGCTCTTCGGTCCTCATCAAGGCCGTTTCGGAGAGGATGGTTGGCTTAGATTCCCCAGCTGCATCGGCCGTGCTCGGCGGACGCGTGTTCGAACACTGCGGCTTCAACTTCCCGCCTTGATCGACGTCACCCCCTTGGCCGAGAACAGCCGCTCGGTATCGCAGGGCTTCAGGATGATGCCCTGATCGGTGATTTCGACCGGCAGCGTCGGGAACACGTCGCGGATCGCCGCCAAGTCGTCGGCGAATATCTGCCTGAACCGCCAGGCGTCCTTGATGCTGGAGCCGAACTGCTCGGCAAGTGCCGACCATGAAATCGGGTAGCGCCGCTCGACGCGCCGCAGCCGGTAGGCGAGCCACAGGACCATGTCGATCTGCTTGGCGCTCTGAGTGAAGGCCTTCAGCACGCGGATATCGACGGGGAGCGCGTGCTGGCGCAGCGATTCGAAGAACTCCTGATCGAGCCTGAGGCGTGATGACCACAAGGTGCGCTGATCGGCATCGCGCGGCAGCCAGATGTCGAACGCCCTAATCGGCTGGGCGTTGATCGTCGTGGCGGTGTCGCCGTGCCACAAGCCGATTTGCATGCGGGCGGCAGCCAGACGATTGAGCTGCTCCTTGAACTGGCGCAGCGTGCCACGCTGCCCGCCGGTGGCCGGGAACCCGAGGTCGCGAATGAACGCCGTCATACTTTCGGCGATCTCGATCTCGGCGCGCTTCTGGCGGATCGCCATGGTGCAGATGTGCAGCAACAGCAGCCGCGCTTTGGGACCATAGGGCAGCCCCTGCGGTGTCATTCGGCCGGTGACCGGGTCCTTCAGATAGCCGGCCTGCACCGCGAGCGAATTCTTGCCGTACTCACGGACGTGCTCGCGCACGCCGTTGCCAGGCTCGCGGTAGGGCAGGCCGCAGAGTGCGAGCACACTGTGGATATGGTGCCGGTCGCTGTCTTGGGCGCGCTCGGCGGCGATCAGATCACGGGTGGCGATGCGCCGCCGCTTGACCGGCGTCAGCGCACACGTTGCATCGCGCTTCGCCTGGATCGCGGCCAAGTGGCGCACCAGGACGTTGCGCATGGCGCCGTGCATGCCATCGAGCTGAGCCAGCAGATCGGCATCACGAACGCCTTCCACCGTCTCGCCTCTCAAAACTGTGTGGCCGGTCGTCACGATGCCGCCTGCGGAAAGCGCTGTTCGAGCAGCTCGCGCACGACGTCGGCCATGTTGACGCCGTGCACGGCGCACTGGATCTTGACACGACGGTGCAATGGCTCGGGCACATCGACGGTCAGGCGTTTGGTCGGCTCACCCGGGACCAGCGGATTGGCCAGCACCCAGGACTCGGGCGTCGCCGGCTTGGCAGGTCGGTCGAAGGATATGGATTTGCTCATCTTGGCTTTCTCCTCAGTTGGTCGTGAATTGCTTGGGCGAGAACACGGATTTCGGCAGCAGCTGCACTACTCGGTGCAGCCTCCAACACGCTCAGCCCTTGGGCAAAGCTCTCGGCGAAGCCGACGCGCTGGCCGATCGATTGCGGCAGCACAGGGAACGGCTGATCGGCGAAGGCGGCCCGCACGTCGCGGCCGATGGCGGTATTGGCGATGCGGCGGTTGATGACGAACGCGGCGCGCAAGCGCTCGCGATAGGTCTGCGCCTCGACGACGAGGCGTACGGTGTCGTCAGTCGCCCAGATGTCGACAGGCGAAGGCTGCGCCGGGATCAGAACAAAGTCCGCCGCCAGAATGGCCGAGCGGGCGATCTCGTTGGAGCGTGGCGGCCCATCGACGAGGACGATATCGTAGCCGGCAGCCAAGCCGGGCAAGTCTTTGTGCAACGACGCCTTCGGCATGCCGACGACGGGAAACGCCGGCTCGGCACTGCGCACGGCGGACCACGCCAGCGCGCTGCCTTGCGGGTCGGCATCGATCAACAACACGCGCTGGCTGCGGGACGCGAAAGCATCGGCGAGGTTGATGGCGAGCGTCGTCTTGCCGACGCCGCCCTTCTGGTTGAGCAATGAGATGATCACAAATACCGCAGACTGAATTCCATGAACACAGTCAGCCCGACCTTGCGGCAAAGCGCAAACACTCAAGGCCGATTGGCCGCAGATACGACGATGTAAGTTTCGACATGATGGAAACCAGTCACACTTTCAAAGCTTCCTCGGAAAATGTCGCCGCTTCGCGCCGGCTGTCGCTTCGCTCGGAAGCGGGCGGCCAGACGAGCCAAGAGTATCGCGCCCGGAACGACGGGTGCCCGAGCGTCTCCTGTGATGCTTGCAACCGTCACGCAGCCGGTATCGGCTGATCCGTTCCCAAGATGCGGGCTTCCTCGGCGCGATCGTCCTCGATCGCGGTTGCGAACGGATTCTGTCCGGCCATGATCGAGCGCAATGCTGCTTCCCATTGAAGCAGTGCGGTACGCTTGAGCTTCAACAGCTCGGCGGCACTGTAGTGCTTGGCCGTCACGTTGCGTGAGCGGGCGTGATTGAGGATGGCGCCGCGCACGGCATCGCCATGGCCGAGCAACTCCAGGTAGGACGAGCACGTGCGCCTCAGGTCGTGCGGCGTGATCGGGTCGGGGTTGCCGGCGCGATCTCTAAAATCGAATACCCAGGTGTCGGCGGGCTTGCGCGCAAGAGCCTTGCCGTGCTCGTCGACAGGCCGCTGGGCCCGGCGCAGCGCCACGCCGATCGCGTGCGACTCGATTGGTTTGGCATCTTGCGCCTTGGGGTCACCGACGGGTGAAGGGAACAGCCAGATACCCTTGGCGGTGGCGATCTGTTTGGCGAGCAGGCTGCGCGACCAGGGCGGCAACGGCACGATGTGCTTGCGGTTGCCTTTGGTGTCCTGCGCCGGAATGGTCCAGGTCGCGGCCTCGAGATCGACGTCGGCTTTCCTCATGGTGGCAATCTCGCCGGAGCGTTGAGCGAGCAGCAGCTCCAGCATGAGCGCGGTTCGGGTTGCGGCGTCCATGCCGGCGCTTGGCAGCAGATCGATGAAGGTGCAAATTTCCGGGACGGTGAGAATGCGGTCCTTGGGCGTCTCGCGATAGAGCCGGTGGCCGCGTGCGGGATTGCCGTTCTTGAACGCGATCAGTCGATTGTCCTCGGCCCAGCCGAGCATGGCGCGCAGCGTCCGGATCAGATGATTGGCAGCGCTCGGCGTTGCGGCCAGATCGGCATGGGCAGCAGCCAGCTCCGCGAACGATAGCCTATCAGGGGCGAGCGTCCCAAAGCGGGTCCGGCAGTGCGCCTCGAACGTCTCGCGATAGATGCGGGCGGAACCGGGTTTCAGATGGACGGCGACGTGGCGGCTCATCCAGGCGTCGAACAGGTCCGCGACGGTCATGAAGGTCAGTTGGACGTCGGGGAGCGGGTCCTCACCAGTACTGGCCAGCCCCAAATGGTGGAGCGCGAGGTTGCGAGCCTTGTCGACGGTGACGGGGCCGTAGCGGCCGATGACGCGGCGCTTGCGTTTGCCGTCGACACGGTAGTCGACGCAGAAGCTGATGCGGCCGGCGGGGGTGATCTGCACGCCGAAACCGGACAGCTCGTCGTCGCAGATAATGCGGAGCTTGCCGTCGGGCTTAACGGCATCGAGCAGGCGCTTGGTTATAACCGGCATGGGGACCCCCAGACGCGAATCTGCTTGAGATCACGTGGTCAAGCGTATAACGCCAGTATAACCACGAGGCGCCATTTCGGCGAGGGTTTTCGCGTAAAGGAGTGCGTTGCTGCGTAGTGATGACAACGACTAAAGTATTGTAATTTCAATGGATTGCGTGGTTTTCTCAAAGAATGTCAGACGGTTGGCTGATCTTACAAAATATAAACTACGAATCTGGGGGTCAGAGGTTCGAATCCTTTCGGGCGCGCCATCTTGATATCAAGATGATGGCTTGCGCACCTGTAGTATGGTGCATTGGTCAACGCCCGAGCTGCGACAGAGGCCCTCGGCGAGCACGTCGAACAC
>JANNSA010000663.1:0-20689 GCA_031402115.1 Hyphomicrobiaceae bacterium
ACCTAAGGGCTATCTCAAGCGGTTGCGCGAGATCTGCGACAAGCATGGCATCCTGTTGGTGTTCGACGAGGTCATCACCGGCTTTGGCCGGCTCGGCACGCCGTTCGCGGCGCAGGCCTTCGACGTCAAGCCCGACATCATGACACTTGCGAAGGCGATCACCAACGGCGCGCAGCCGATGGGCGCAGTGGTGGCGCGCGACGAAATCTACGAGACGATTGTCGAGCGCGCGCCGGAAGGCATGATCGAGTTCTTCCACGGTTATACCTACTCAGGCCATCCAGCCGCCTGCGCCGCTGGTCTTGCCACGCTGGACATCTACAAGCGCGAAAAGCTGTTCGACAAAGCCAAGGCGCTGTCGCCGTACTTCCTCGACCAGATCTGGAGTCTGCAGGACCTGGATATGATCACCGACATCCGCGGCTACGGCCTGATGGCGGCGATCGACGTCAAGCCGGGCAAGGCGCCGGGCGCGCGCGGCAACGAAATCCAGAAGCGCATGTTCTGGAACGGCCTGCACATCAAGTGGACCGGCGACACCGCCGTGATCGCGCCGCCGCTGGTGTCGGAGGAGTCGCACATCGACGAGCTGGTGACCAAGTTCCGGGCGACGCTGAAGGACTATAAGGACTGAGCTGTGCCGTGTAGGGGCGCGCTGCGGCGCACCCGTCTCGCAACAGCTGCGGACCTCGTGGCCTTGGCACAGTGGGCGTGCCACGGCACGCCCCTACGCGATACTGGCGGTCGTCCCCTCTCAATCTTCTTGCTTAATTAGGGCAGCGATGCTGACATAACCAGCAGTGTCGCATACCCGGGGGTGACGATGACCTATGACCTGTTCGTGGCGCTCACGGCGTTTGCTTTCGTGACATCCATCACGCCCGGCCCCAACAATCTGATGCTGCTGGCATCGGGGGTGAACTTCGGCTTCGTGCGCTCGATTCCACACATGCTTGGTGTCGGTTTCGGTTTCGTCTTCATGATCGTCGCGGTCGGGCTTGGCGTTGGCCAGTTGATCAACCAGTCGCCCATGGCACATACGATCCTGAAGTGGGTCAGCGTCGCTTACATGCTTTGGCTGGCTTGGCAGATCGCCAGCTCCGGCCCGGTGGTCAAGGACGGCAAGTCCGGGACTGAACCGATGACATTCATGGCGGCGGCGCTGTTTCAATGGGTCAACCCGAAGGCCTGGGCGATGGCCCTGACTGGCGCCAGCGCCTACACCGTGCCGTCGCAATACTGGCTCAGCCTCGGCATCATGGCCTTCGTGTTTGGACTGATCAACATCCCGAGCGTCTCGTGCTGGACTGCCTTTGGCGTCGGCTTGCGGCGCTGGCTGCAGGACCCGGTGCGGGTGCGCGTGTTCAATGTCGTGATGGCGCTGCTGCTGGTCGCCTCGCTCTACCCGGTGATCTTCCAGGAGCATTGATGCTAGAGTTGCAGCGGTCGGCGGCACGACTGGCAGCGAGGGTAGCGACATGGGCGTGGGTGATGGACGCGGCAAGCGTCCCGGAACCGGCATGCGCGGCCTGCCGGGGGCACGGCCCAGCGCCAGACCGGGCTCGAGACCCGGAGGGAAGCCTAGCTTCAAGCCGGGTAACCGCGATAGCCGGCCGGAGCCGCGCCAGGCCCCCGTTGACGAGGCGCGCGGCGAGAAGTTGATGCGCGTCGCCGGATTGCCAGCGGTGTTGGCACTGCACGCGACAGCGCCGGAGCGGATCGAGAAGCTGTTCTATGAGCCGGTGCACAAGGGCGCGCTGGGCGATCTTTGCGTCACGCTCGCTTTGGCGCGCCGCCCCTACAAGATCGTCGCTGGCCCGGAGCTGGAGAAGATCGCCGGCACGGCGATGCATGGCGGTGTCGTGGCCCTGGCGCAGCCCAGGGCCCTCCTGCGGTTCGATCCGGCGGCGGCTATCATTTGGGCTGCAGACCGGGAAATGATCCTGGTGCTCGATGGCGTTGGCAATCCGCACAATCTCGGCGCTATTGCCCGCACCGCCGCCTTCCTCGGCGTCCGCCGGCTGGTCCTGTCCGGACATACCGGTCAGGCGCTGCCATCCGACGCCAGCCACCGCGTCGCCAAGGGCGGCCTCGAGCGCATGGAGATTTACCGTGCCGACGCGCTGCCGAACGCGCTGATGGCGCTGCGCAAACACTATCTGGTGGTCGGCACGGCATTGCAGCAGGCCCAGGGGCTTGACGCACTCAAGCGCGATGCCCGGCCGGTGGCGCTGGTGCTCGGCAATGAGGAAGACGGCCTGCCGCGCGCCACGCTCGCCGCCTGCGAGGCAGTGGTGACCATCCCCGGCTCAGGCCTGGTGCAGTCGCTCAACGTCGCCGCGACTGCCGCCATCCTCATGCACGGCTTGCGAGCCCCTGGGCGAGCACCGGATCGACCAGCGCGCGGGTGAGCGGATGCTCGGGCTCGGCCAATCCGGCGATGATATCGTAGTGATGCCGGCCCGGCTCGACGACTTCCGTCACGGTGCAATCAAAGCCGCCCCACACTGCAGCCAGTGCATGGTTCTGCCGGACAAATTCCGGGCGCTCGTCGGCGCCGACCCAGCAGGTGATGGTCAAGCCCGGCCGCGGCTCCAGCAGCACCGGGCTCTCGCGCGCCGCCTCGGCCGCGTCAAGGCGCAGGATGTCATTCATCTGCGTGCGCCTGAGCGGCCGCAGGTCGTGGACGCCGGAAATCGGCAAGACATGGGCAATGCGCGCCGCAACTTTGGCATCGAGTGGTGAGCCGGCGGCCGCCAGCCGCGCAGCCAGCTGGCCACCCGCGGAATGGCCAGTGAGACCGATCGGTCCCGCAACACGGGCCGCAGCATGCGCGATGCCGCGCGCCACCTGGCCGGCAATGTCCGCAATGCGCGCTTCAGGGCACAACGTGTAGCCCGGCATTGCCACCGCCAAGCCGTGCGCTAAGGCGCCGGCCGCCAAATGCGACCACGACGACCGGTCAAATGCCTTCCAGTAACCGCCATGCACGAAGACGATCAGCCCAAGCGGTTCGCCGGCTGGCAAGAACAGATCGTAACGTTCGCGTTCGGCATTGCCGTAGGGCACATCCAACGCGACCCGGCCACCGGTTTGCGGCCAGGCGTCACGGAATCGCGCCGTCGCCACCGCCCAGTCCGCCACGTACCCGTCGCTGTTGCTGATATAGGTGCCGTTGACATAGGCGTCGTCCCAGTCGCGCGTACCCGATGACGGAATTGCCATAGCCGATCGACTCCCCTTGTGCACCAGCAGGCAATTCTACCGCAATTCGTCGTTCTGCGGCAGGTGCGAAGGAGTAAACCGGGGTCAGGCACTCAGGCGCTCGTCAGCGTTCGCCACTTGGCTGAAATCGGCGAGCGCTTAAGTGCCTGACCCCGTCTGCCTGACCGCGCCCACAGCACCGCGCCCACTGGCACGGTGCACCCCGGCTTGACAAGCGGCGTCAGTCTACGCTCTCTCATCCCCCATCGTCATTGGTTCCGGCATGGGCTGGTCTGACGACCTCGGGGAGTATGTCAATGTCTCAGTTTCCGTGGCTCATGCCGGTTCTAGCCGGCGCCGTTATTGTTTTCATCGTTGACCTGATCGGCAACATGATCAGCTTCAACAACCGCTTCCTCAACGCCCTGGTTACGGCGCTGGTGTTCGCGGTGATTTTCGGCATCCTGATGCAGATGGGCATGCTCAACGTTGCGACCACCGTCATCCCGACGCCGTGATGCGAGCGCTTGCCAGATTTTGATTTGATGGTGCCGTGCGGACCCGCGATGGGGGGAGATCGGGTCAGGCACGGCACCATGTCATTGACGGTCGCAGGGGTCTCGCGCCGTGCCGGCTTGACGCTTCCAGTTGCGTGTGCCGGCACCAGATCTATAGGCCGGCGCATGGACGCCAGCCAAACAGATCAATCCGCAATCTTCCGGCATCTGCCGCAAACGCCGCTGTCCGGGCCGTAAATCTCTGCCTCGTAGGGCGGGTTAGGCCCGCCCTACCATCACTTCGCCAGCCAGAACGTATCGGGACGGTAGAGGCCGAGTTCGCCGCCGGGCTCCCAGGCGTAGAGGGCGGCCTCGGGCACATTGCGCAGCTTGCGTGATACGACGACCGGCTGCGGCACGCCGTTGATGGTGCCGATCGTGAACACCTGCTCGGCGTTGATCGCCAGCATCTGCCGCCAGATCGTCGCTTTGGCGGTCTCATCGGCGGCGATTGACCATTGCCCATAGAGTGCCACGAGCTGCTGCACTTCCGGCATGTCGGGCGCCTGGCCGGACTTGCCCGTAGAAACAAAGTTCAAGCCAAACTGCGACCAGTTGAGCTGGTCCTCATTGGTCGGCGCCAATTCCGCGGGCGCGAAGGTGGCGTTGGCGATGCCGTTGTCGAGGCCGTAGAACACGCTCATCACCGCTTCGCCGGTGGTGACGCGGCGGCGCAGCAGCTCGCGCGTCTGCGGCTTGGTGAACAGCCCGACGCCAATTTCGCGCCAGCTATCGCGGATCAGCTCCAGCACGTCGGCCTGCTCGCTGCCCTCACCTGCCGTTTCCACAATGATCTCCAGTGGCCGGCCGTCTGGCAACAGCCGGAGCCCGCGCGAGTCACGCCGGATCAGGCCAAGCTCATTGAGCAGCGCATTAGCCGCCGGCAGATCAAACTTACACCATGGCGTGCTGTCAGCCGAGAACAGCGGGCTATCGGGCAGCATGGCGTTGCCGCCCTCACGCGCCAATCCGAAATACAGCACTTCATTCAGCTCGCGCCGGTTGATTGACATCGACAGCGCCCGCCGGAAGCGGGTCTCGCGCATCAGCGCGCGCCAGCCGGGATCGTTGGCGTTGAGGTTGGGATACAATGCCACCTGC
The DNA here is from genome assembly GCA_031402115.1 of Hyphomicrobiaceae bacterium. GTDB lineage: Bacteria > Pseudomonadota > Alphaproteobacteria > Rhizobiales > Hyphomicrobiaceae > JANNSA01. Next base: position 4,863 of record JANNSA010000663.1, read on the forward strand.
GAGCCACGCGCTTGCTTGTACAGCCTGACGTCATAGCCATGCCGCTCCTCAGCGCGCTTCAGCACGGTATAGTTGCTGAACTTCAAGGCGCGGAACTGCAGGTCCGCCTCACCGGTTTCAACCTTGAGCGGAATCAGGTCGCTCGACGCCACTTGCAATGCCACCTCATCGGCATAGGGCAATTGCCGGCCGTCACTATCGACGCGGTGATAATAGGGGTTGCGCGTGAACACATAGCGGTCGGCGGGCGATTCCGTGGTGTTCACCCAGGGATCAAGTGTTGGCATCTTCGGGTTATCAAGCCGGGTCGTGCGATCGCGATTGAAGTGCAGATCAACCCAATCACGCCGCTTGCGCTTTTTGATCTCTTCTTCAAGTTTTTCCGGCTTGGCGTAGGTCTTGTGGAACTTCTTCAGGTAATGCTTGGGCCGGTAGATGATCAGCGGCGTGGCATTGGCAAGGGCCGGCAGCAGGAACGGATTGGGCTTGTCCCACGTGTAGCGGATTGTGACATCGTCAGTGGCTTCCACCACGGGCGGCTTGCCATTGACCAGCAGCTCGCGCGGCGGCCCCTCGGGCGACATCTCGGCGTTCATCGCCATGTCGTTCCAGTAGTAGAGAAAATCAGCCGTTGTGAACGGTTCGCCGTCTGACCATTTGTGGCCCTTGCGCAGGGTGAGCGTGAAACTGCGGCCGTCTTTGACGTCCACCGACTTCAACAGATCCGGTTGCAATTTATAGCCGCGGTCATAGCCGATCAGCAGCGCGAAGCCGAACGCCGACAAGCGCATCACGTCCTGCGGCTTCTCGATCAGCATGTCGAGCGTGCCGCCCTGCTGGCCGATCAGGTTAGTCTTGCCGTCGAAAGCAACCACTGACGGTTCCGACGGTGCGCGATCCGCGACCGCCGGCAGTTCATTGGCTGAGACCTTGGCCGCCAGGTACGGCGTTTCCACAAGTCTCAGGCCTTGGGCGTGAGCGGCGAGGGGCAAGCCCAGCGCTACCGCACATGCCAAGACAATCATTCCAATCGTACCGGTATAAACGCCGACCAACGGTGAACGTAGCATAGGCTGACAAATCCCCATCATGCGGCACTCCGTGTGCTGTCGCGGCGCTTACGGACAAAGTGGCCGGGCGCCACTTCCAGCAGTGCGTTGCCGCCAACAATGACTTCGTCAAACGGCGCTGGCCAGGACTTGGGATCCGTTGCCAGGCTGGTGCGGATGCTCTCAAAGTCGAGCTTGCGGCTTAAGTCCGGCTCCGGCGCCGACGCCAGCAATGCCTGCGTATACGGATGCATCGGCTCGGCGAACAACGCCGCGCGCGGCGCCACTTCCACCAGCCGGCCAGCGCACATCACCGCGATGCGCTCGGCAACATGGCTGACCACCGCCAGGTTGTGGGTGATGAACAGATAGGTCAGCCCGAGGCGAGCGCGCAGTTCCGCCAGCAGATTGAGGATTTGCGCCTGTGTGGAAACGTCCAGCGCCGACACCGGTTCATCCAGGATCAACAGTTCCGGCTCCAGCGCCAGCGCCCGGGCAATGCCGATGCGCTGCCGTTGGCCGCCGGAGAAGCTATGCGGATAGCGGTTGAGGAAGCGCCGGTCGAGGCCGACCAGCTCCAACAGCTCCTGCACCCGCACACGCCGCGTGGCAGCATCACCAATGCCCTGGACCTTCAGTGGCTCGCCGATCACGTCGAGCACTGTCATGCGCGCATTGAGCGCCCCGAACGGGTCCTGGAACACATACTGTACGCGGCGGCGGTAGGGTCCAAGGCTGGCCGCTGGCAAAGCCGCCAGGTCAACCGGGCCACCCTTGCCGAACAACTCAATCATGCCGCTATCCACCTCGAGCGCCCGCGCGATCATCTTGGCGACGGTGGTTTTGCCCGAACCACTTTCTCCGACCAGACCAAGACACTCGCCGCGATCGATGTGGAAGCTGACGCCATCAACCGCCGTCACTGTGTTGGCATTGCGCTTGAACAGCCCAAACGACTCCGCCCGGATGACATACTTTTTACCCAGGTCAGTGACCTGCAAATGCCGTTCGTTCTTCGGCAGCGGCCGTGGCAGCGGCACGACATTAGTTGGATCAACTCCAAGCGTGCGCAAGGGTCGCGACGGATCGCTGGCGATGCGCGGTACGGCGGCTAGCAGCGCCCGCAAATAGGGGTGGCCAGGGGCAGCGAAGATATCGGCCACGGTGCCGGATTCCATCACCGCGCCGCGATACAGCACCACCACTTCGTCAGCCATATTGGCGACGACACCCATGTCGTGGGTGATCATCAGCACCGACATGCCGACTTCCGCCTGCAGATCGCGGATCAGCCCGAGCACCTGCGCCTGCACCGTCACGTCGAGCGCCGTCGTTGGCTCATCGGCGATCAGCAACGCCGGCTTGCTGATCAGCGCCATCGCCAGCATGGCGCGCTGGCGCAGGCCACCCGACAGCTCAAACGGATAGCTGCGATAGCCGCGTTCGGGATCGGGGAAGCGCACCAGCTTGAGCATATCGAGCACGCGCGCCTTGGCGGCGCGTCCGCGCACTTGCGAATGCAGCTCCAGCGCCTCTTGAATCTGGAAGCCAACGCGATGCAGCGGCGACATGGAGGTCATGGGTTCCTGGAACACCATGGAAATGCGGCCGCCGCGGATGGCGCGATAGTCTGGCGAGCGCAAGGGGATTTGCGTCAGGTCCTGGGCACTACTGAGCTTGGGGTCGCGGAACAGGATGCGGCCACCGATGACGCTGGCGACGCGCGGCTGCAGGCCCATGATGATCTGCGCCGTCACGCTTTTGCCGGAACCGCTCTCGCCGACCAATGCCACGGTCTTGCGATGCGGCACGCGGAACGTCACGCCGTCGAGCACCGGCACGCTGCCGCCCGGCGTCATGAACGCGACGCTCAGATTGTCGACTTCGAGCAGGTTGGCGCCAGGTTCTGTTAGGACAGTGGAAGGGGTCGGGGACATCAGGATTTCTCGCAACCGCAAGCCACAGTGTACGTCATCCGGCTCCGGCGCCGCCGAGCATCGCATCAGGCGATAGCCAGCGCACGGCCGGATGCCGCGTGCTCTCCTTGAACAAGTGCTCAAGAAAGGCCCAACAGTTGTCATCGTGATCGAGATGATGAGTCAAGAGCCCGGTCGGCTCACTGGCGTCATGCTGGCCCGTGCGCCGCCCTGACAAGTGCGTTATGATGAGATCGAGCGCCGGCACCGTACCTAAAAAGCCACGGCCCGTTCGCCAGGCGATGAGGTCTGCATGGGTGTTGAAGGCGAGCACGCCGGGTGCGGCCTCGCGGGCCAATCGCGGGCCATGCACCGACACAGCGCCGATGCCGGCCCGGCCAAGTGCCGGCGCCAATGCTGGCGTCCAGCGGTTCCACGGCGGCACAAAGATCGGCACGGCCCGCGGCAGGCTGGCGATCAACCGCCAGCCATCGGCGATGTCGGCCGCAAGTTCCGCCAACGGCCGGTGCGCGCCAAACTCAGCCTTCTTCTCGGCTGCTGGCGCGTGGTTAGCGTGACTGAAGCCATGCTGCAGGACCACTGTATGCGGTTGCGCAGCGAGCAGCGGCGCCAGATCGTCGCTGATGCGCGTCGGGATTACCGCCAGCCCGAGCGGCACATGATGGTCCGCTGATAACCGCAGCATGGTGGTCAGAGCCGGTGTCGGCGCGCTGGCATCATCATCGCGCCACCACAACGTCGCCAAACGGCCGGCCGCCTGCCAGCTGTCCAGCTCATCGCGCAACCGCTGCCAGGGATCGTCCGCCGCCATGCGTGCCCTCATGTTGAGCCGTGTAAGCGAAACTAGCGCAGCCCGCCGGTGTGGTCGAGCTGCGTAACATCTGCTCCTGCCGGCCTGAACTTCCCATCCAGCCCAATACTGCCCCCGGTCGTCACCAGGCCGCGTTCCACCAGGCTTTCCAGGTGCGCCAGCACGGACAGGGCGGCAGCCATGATGACGGCCGGAGCCACGGATTTGTAAACCCGTTCACGGATGGCTGACACTGTGTCGAGGCCTTCGCGAACACATTCCAGGATCGCCATCTCACGCATCTGGCGGTGCACCAGATAGGCGCGCAGCATGCGTTGCGGTTCGTGAATCGGGCCGCCATGACCGGGCAGGTAGAGTGCATCGTCACGCCCAAGCAGGCTCTCGAGCGACGCCATATAGTCACCCATGTGGCCTTCGGGCGGCGCGATCACGCTGGTGTTCCAGCCCATCACGTGGTCACCGGAAATCAGAACCCGCTCGCTGTCGAGGGCGAAGCATAAATGATCGGGCGCGTGGCCTGGGGTGTGCAGCGCCGTCAGCTGCCATTCGTTCCCTGCCACGACATCGCCATGGCGAAGGATGCGTTGCGGCGGGCCACCAGACGCAAAAAAGCCACGCGTGCCATCATGGCTGGCGGCAGCGGCGCGGCGGGCGCCGTCACGGCCGCTGATCGGGCCAAAGGCACAGGTTTCAGCGCCCGTTGCAGCGGCCAATTTGGCCATGCCGGCGCTGTGGTCCTTGTGCGTATGCGTTAAGAATATGTGCGTGATGCGCGCTGGTCCCGCCGCCACCAGGATCGCCGCCCGATGCGCCTCGCTGTCCGGGCCAGCGTCGATCACCGCCAACTCGCGATCGCCGATCAAATAGGTGTTGGTGCCCATAAAGGTCAGCGCGCTGGGATTATCAGCCAGCACGCGGCGTACGCCGGGCACGATCGCTTCAGCGACGCCAGGTTGTGCGGTCATGGTCCGGTCGAAGGCAATCTCGCCCGGCGTCGGGCCTGGGCTGCCGGTTTCGCTCATGATTAATCCTTGTTGCAGCGCCGCAGAACCTAGGCGAGTGGCGCGTGTGCCGCAACCCGTGGCCTGTGAAGGCCGTTGTTTGGCGGCACTCTTCTTGCTAAAGACGCCCACGATCGCGGTGCGTCGGGGTTCGCTCCAAGGCACGCGCGCGCTTGTTGGCCCTGGTTGGCCAGATGTGGCGCGGTCCACCAAGACCTGTCCGGGATTCGCTGCCGCCGTCACAAGCGGTCGCTGGCATCGGACATGCAGGTTGCCGGGGGCGGATTGGCGGGCGTGGTGGAATTGGCAGACACGCCAGATTTAGGTTCTGGTGGCGCAAGTCGTGGGGGTTCGAGTCCCTCCGCCCGCACCAAGGTTTTGAGAGCGGAGCGCGGAGCGCGGGCTCCGGTTTAGTTTGAAGTTGAACAAGGCGGTCGGGTGGGTCTGATGCAAGTCACGGAAACGAATTCGGAAGGCCTCAAGCGCCAATTGAAGATCGTGGTCGGCGCTGCCGACTTGAGCGCGCGCTATGAAAAACGCGTCGATGACGTGAAGGGGCGCGTCAACATCAAGGGCTTCCGCCCTGGCAAGGTTCCCGCCTCCTACATCAAGAAGGTGTATGGCCGCTCGCTAATGGGCGAAGTCGTGCAGGAAGCTGTCACCGAAAGCAGCCGCAAGGCGCTGGAGGAGCGCGCCGAGCGCGCTGCGTTCACGCCCAACATCAAGATCGGCGCTGACGAGGCCGAGGCGACGGCACTGTTTGCCAGGGTCATCGAAGGTGGCGCCGATCTGGCTTACGACATGGAATTTGAGGTCATTCCGACGTTTGAACTAGCCGACCTGACGGCGCTGGCGATCGAGCGCCCCGTCGCCGAACCAGGCGACGAGGATGTCGCCGAGAACATCAAGCGCATCGCCAATTCCAGCCGCGAATTTGACGTCGTCGAGGCTCGCGAGGCGACGACCGGCGATCGCGTCACAATTGACTTCGTCGGCAGCATTGATGGTGTCGAGTTTGACGGCGGCCGAGGCGACGATGCCCCCGTGGTCATTGGCCAGGGCGGCTTCATTCCAGGCTTCGAAGACGGTTTGATTGGCGCCAAGGCTGGCGACGACCGCGTCGTCGAGGCGAAATTCCCCGACGCCTATCCGATGGAAAATCTGAAGGGTAAGGCCGCTGCCTTCGCCATCAAGGTCAAGGAAGTCGCCACCGCCAAAGACCAAACGATTGACGATGACTATGCCAAAAAGATCGGCTTCGAGTCGCTCGACAAGCTGAAAGAGTTCTTGCGCTCGCGTCTGCAAGACGAACTCAGCCAGCTGTCGCGTACTCGCGCCAAGCGGCAAGTGCTTGATCGGCTTGATTCCGCACACAGCTTCGACTTGCCGCCGACCCTGGTCGACAACGAGTTCAAGGAGATCTGGGGCCAGCTGATGCGCAGCCTGGAGCAGGCCAAAAAGACCTTCGCCGACGAGGGTAAGACCGAGGATGGCGAGCGCGCCGAGTACCGCAAGCTGGCTGAGCGCCGCGTGCGGCTTGGCCTGGTATTGGCCGAGATCGGCGAGAAGAATGGCGTCAAGGTTGACGATGCCGAGCTGGCACAGGCGCTGCAGGCACAGGTCCGCCAGTACCCGGGCCAGGAAAAGGAAATTTACAAGCTCTACCGCGAGAACCCGAGCCTGCTCGTGCACTTACGCGCGCCGATCTTCGAGGAGAAGGTGGTCGACTACGTGCTCGGCAAGGTTCAGATCGCCGATCAGAAGATGACGCCAAAGGAATTGATGACACTGGCCCAGGCCGACAATGACGAGCTTGAGGGCGATCTCACTCGCGCTGGCCAAAGCGGCGAGGATGAGGACCAAGATCACAGCGGGCACGACCACAGCGCGCACGATCATGATCATGACCATCATGGACACGATCATTCACACGATCATGATCATCACGGTCACGATCATTCACACGATCACGACCATAAGAAGGACTGAGCTCGAGTGCGGCGGGACACGGCCTCTGGCCGCATCCCGCCTAGCTTGCCATCGTCACGCCTTCGGTGCGCGGCCGTAGGCGTCCTCGTAGCGGACGATGTCGTCCTCACCGAGGTAGGAGCCGGATTGCACCTCGATCAGGAACGCCGGGATTTTGCCGGGGTTGCGCATGCGGTGCTTGGAACCGAGTGGCACAAAGGTTGACTGGTTCTCCGCCAGCATAATGATCTCGTCGTCCTTGGTGACTTCCACGGTGCCGGTGACGACGACCCAGTGCTCCGAGCGGTGGTAGTGGCTCTGCAGCGACAAAATCGCACCCGGTTTCACCATGATGCACTTGACCTGGTAGCGCTCACCCAGCGCCAGCCGCTCATACCAGCCCCACGGCCGGTGCACGCGATTGTGGAACACGACTTCAGCGCGGCCTTCCGCCTCAAAGCTGGCGACCACGTCCTTGACGCCTTGCGCCTCGGCCTTTGACGTCACCAACACGGCGTCACGCGTCGCCACCACGATGATGTCGTCAAGGCCGTTAATGGAAACCGCGCCGCCGCCGTCGCTGTGCGCATAGCTGCCTGATGACTTCAGGAAGCGCACGTCGCCACGGCCGGCATTGCCGTCGCTGTCCTTCTTGGCGGTCTCCCAGATTTCCGTCCATGAACCCAAGTCGCTCCAACCGGCGTCAAGGGGGACGCAGCGGATATTGGCGAACTTCTCGATGATGGCATAGTCGATGGAGATATTCTCGCACTTGGCGAAATGCTTCTCCGACAAGCGGAGAAAATCAAGATCGTTGCTGGCATTGGCGATTGAATCGACGCAGGCCGCCAGGATTGCCGGACAATGCTTCTCAGCCGCCTCAATCATGGTGCGTGCCGAGAACAGGAAGATGCCGCCGTTCCAGAAATAACGGCCGCTGTCGACATACTCGCGCGCGCGCACTTCATCCGGCTTTTCGACAAAGCGGCTGACGGGCAAAACGGGGCCCTCGCCGGGCGCTACTTCGATGTAGCCATAGCCGGTATGTGGCCGGTCCGGCTTGATGCCGAAGGTGACGATCGCGCCTTGTTGTGCCGCCACCATACCCTGCTGCACGGCGCGATTGAATGCGGCCGCGTTCTCAATGATGTGGTCGGACGGCAGCAGGATCAGCAGCCGGTCAACATCCTCGCGTGCCGCCAGCAGAGCGCCAATGATCGCGGCCGGCGCACTGGACCGGCCAACCGGCTCCAGGACAATGCTCTGCGGCTCAACGCCCAATTCGCGCATTTGCTCGGCGACCAGGAAGCGATGCGTGTCGTTGGCGACCACCAGTGGCCGCGCGTACAAGCCGCCGCTGGAGCGCGTGATGGTTTCCTGGAACAGGCTGTTCTTGCCGGCCAAGCTGAGGAATTGCTTGGGGTTGGCTTGCCGCGACAAGGGCCACAGCCGCTTGCCGGAACCACCCGACAGGATCAATGGGCAAATCGTCTGGGTGCGGGTCAGGGCGCGTTGCATGCTGGCTCCAAGCAGGTCGGCGGGTGCGAATTGGTTCGCGAGGGCCCCATGCCAACGCGCGTATTTCCGTGAAACGCGCGAATACTTGAACGACGAATCGTCTTTTACACTATCGCCAGCCCAATTCAAAAGGCGTCAGCCGGATCACCGTATTTTCCGGCGCTGCCCAATCGGCGCTTTTGCCACCATAAAAAATGTCCGCCATGACACCGGCGAAGCCGAGTTGCGGCACAATGCGAAAGACAATATCGGAGCGTTCGAGCTGCAGCCTGCCGTCAATCCAGACGCGCAAGATGCCATTGGCAGCGCTTGGTTCGTTGAGCACAATCTCCTGCTGCATCTCGACCCAGCGGCCGCGTGGGAACATCCAGGACCCCCGGCCGATGCTGGCGCCACGGCCGTCGGGCTTGCCAGGAATGTAAGCGTACACCTCGCCAGCGCCGCCCGTCCGCCACATGTAACGCGCCGAGAAGCCGGTGGTTCCATCGGCGTCCTTGCCGCCGGCGGGGCCGTCGCCACCAAACAGGCCGGGTAGCTTGCCGCCCTTGTTGAAAGCGAAATCCTCGGGCAAGCGCAGCCGGTAGCTCAGGCAAGCCGCAGTGGCCGTGGCCGGCACGTCCGCGCGCCAGCGAAAACCCATGCCACCCATCGGTGCGGTCGGGTGTTTGTGGTCGATGGAACCCTTGGGCAAGCGCACGGCCAGGACAATTGCCGCTCCGCTGTCTCCAGCGGCTTCGACTGTCACGTTCTCGTCTAGTCCCCAGCCTTTGCCGCCGAGTAGTGCCCGCAGCCGTACCGGCGCAAGCCCCGGACGCTGCTCGGCCACTGGCGGGAACTGCGCCTGCACGGGCACGCGCTCCCGGCAGGGGGCAAGCGGCGCAGCGAGGGCGGCGGTGACATTGATTAAAAGTGCGCCCAGCAATAGGAACGGGGACACAATGTTCAGGTTCGACGTGCGCTTTCGCGCCGTCGAACAGGAACTTTGTGTCGCCTTCGCCACTACACGGACTGCATCGCGCCGGCCAGCCAACGGTCGAGGAAGCCTGACAGCCAGCGCTCCACCTGACGGGCGTGGGCCAGGTGCCCCTCGCGATGGGTGTAAGCCGGCGCGGCGCCAGGCTCGGCCAACATGCTGGCGGCATCGGTGGTCCAGCGGTTGACCAGCGCGTAGGTGATTTCCGGATGGAATTGCAGGCCGGCCGACTTGCCGTAGGTGAACGCTTGATTGGGGAACGCCCCACCGGTCGCCAGGAGCTGCGCTCCAGCCGGCACGTCAAAGCCCTCGCGATGCCAGTGATAGACCCGTTCTGGCCAGGCGCCGAAAGCCTTGCCGGCTGCAGTCGGCTGAATGGGATAGTACCCGATCTCGACATGCGCCTCAGGATGCCGGTCGACCCGGGCGCCAAGCGCCTTGGCCAGCATCTGCGCACCGAGGCAAACGCCGAGGAATGGTTTATCCTGCTGCAACGCCAGCGCCGCCAGTTCGATCTCGGCGGCGATCCAGGCATCAGCATCGTTAGCGCTCATCGGGCCGCCAAACACCACGGCGCCAGCAAAGCCATCGAGCGTGGTGGGTACGGGGCAACCGAAGCGCGGCTTGCGGCGTTCTATGCTGTAGCCCTTGCGCTCGATCAATTGGCCAATGCGGCCGGCGCTGGAGTCCTCGCCGTGCAGAATCACCAGCACCCGCCCGCGTGAGCCAGGCCCACCTCGCGCCAATTCCCCGGCGGAATCATCCGGCCCTGTGGCTTCTTCACTGGAACGAGTCTCAAACATGGTCGCTCAAATTGGTCTGCGCAGCATCCAACCCAGTATTGGTAGGATGACTGAATGTGGCATGAACCGCAATGCGACCACGGAGACATGGTGCAAGACGCCGGGAATAATCAGGACACGGCCGAGGCGGAACCAGAAGTAAGCGGAACGGGCAATTTGCGCTGGTTTCATGACCGGCAGCAGCCACAGATAGGCTGACCTTTCGGCACCCATCCGCCTGTGGAAATCCGTCGCTACGGGGCCAGGTACTACTACTGACACACTGACGCCAAGCCCCCGCGTCTCGGCGGCGACGGCTTCGGTCAATGAAAGCAAATAAGCTTTGCTGGCGTAGTAAGCCGCTTGATTGGGTCCCGGCGCCAGTCCGCCAAGTGAGCCGATGTTGAGCACACCGCCGTGCCCGCGCGCCAGCATGCCGGGCAGGAATTGCCGCATCAGCAGCGTCGCGGCGCGCATGTTCAGGTCACACACGCGCGCCAGCTCATCGGCGGTGTGTCGGGTCAGCGGTCCACTCAAGCCGATGCCAGCGTTGTTGACCAGCACATCGACATAGCCACCGCGTGCCGCGACTGCCCTGGCCAAACGCTGGGCAGCCGCCAGCTCAGTCAGGTCCTGGGCAATCCAATCAACGCTAACGCCGTATCCTCGCGTGATTTCAGTTGCGGCGGCGGCTAACTTGTCTGCTTCGCGAGCAACAAGGCACAAACTGTTGCCGGCTTCCGCAAACCTCTGGGCTAATGCCAGGCCGATGCCCTCGCTGCCGCCGGTGATCAGCACAACCGGTTTGAGCGTGGCAAAATCGGACGTCGCCGCCTCCGGACGCCAGTTGCGCCGCCGCCAGGACATCCATCCGCGTGCAAGCATCCCAGTCATCAGCGCGACGTTTCCCCTACAATCGCCACAAGTCCGGCAGCAATGGCAGATCAGACGCGACCGGACCACCCCGCTACCACCATGGATAAACTCATGTCGCACCCTCTGGTCATTGCTCCATCGATTCTGTCAGCCGACTTCGCGCGACTGGGCGAGGACGTGCGCAGCCTGACGGCAGCCGGCGCCGACTGGATCCATGTTGATGTGATGGACGGGCATTTCGTTCCCAACATCACGTTCGGGCCGCCGGTTGTCGCCGGCATCCGGCCGCACACCAAGCTGCCGCTCGACGTCCACCTGATGATCGCGCCGGTCGATCGCTACCTCGAAGCGTTCGCCAAGGCTGGCGCTGATGTCATCACCATCCATGCCGAGGCGACACCGGATATCGGCGCGAGCCTCGCGCGCATCCGCGGCCTGGGCAAGCTGGCCGGATTGGCGGTAAAGCCTGGCACCGGCATCGCCGCCATCGAGCCGTATCTCGATGCGCTCGACCTGGTGCTGGTGATGACTGTGGAGCCGGGCTTTGGCGGCCAAACCTACATTCCGGCCATGACCGCCAAGATCAGCGCGGCGCGGGCGCTGATCGGCGGCCGTCCGATCCGGCTGGAAGTCGACGGCGGCATTACCCCGGCAACCGCTGTGGAAGCCGTCCGAGCCGGTGCCGACGCCCTGGTTGCCGGCAGTTCCATCTTCGCAACCAAGGATTGGGCGGCGGCAATCGAAACGCTTCGCCAGCCCGATCGGGAGTGAATCTCCCTTGACCAATGATCCTTCTTTGTTCTACTTTGTTCTCATGTGTTCGGAGTTGAGTCGCGTTGCTTCGTGAGTGCCCAAACCGGTGCCCCCGCACCTTGGATTACCCGGACTAATCGGCGCAAAAAGACTTCGGAGCCCCCCATGATCCCCTCGCAAACCACCGTTTTCGTGCAGCGCCCCGGCGAGACGCCGGAGGAATATGAGCGTTTTGTTATGAGTGAGCAGGCCGAAGAGTGCCGCGTCATGTTGCGGCGCAGTGAACCGTTCTGGCGTGTCTGGATTCCCAAGTGAGTATGAACACTGCGCCGCAATGGGCATGGCGGATCGTGGGACTCGGAGATTTTGCCGGGTCCCAGGACGCCGCTGAGCGCGGGGCGGAAACGGTGTTCTTTGAGGCAGCGACGACCACGGAGTTCGCCGGTATTGACGCCCGCGCCCGATTTCGCGAACGCTGGTTTGGCCGGTACCTAGCGCACTATCGCGACGATTTCCTGATCGCTGTGGAGAACGAGACTTTGACCGTGCTCGGCTATCTCGCGGGCTGCCCGCGTAACAGCTTTGCCGAGCCGGCCTTTGCCCAGGATGCCGCCATCGAGCCGTTCCGGAAGGCCGCCGCTCGTTTCCCATCGCACCTGCACGTCAACATCATGGAGCGCGCGCGCGGCCACGGTATCGGTGCAGCCCTGGTCGAAACCTATCTGGCGCAGCTGGCGCGCCGCCGGATAGCTGGCGTCCATGTCGTCACCGGCTCAGGGGCCGGCAATGTCGGTTTCTACACCAAACTGCGCTTCGACCCCGCCGCCTCAGCCCGCATCGGCACCACTGACCTGGTTCTGCTCGGCCGCAGCCTCTGAGGGCGACACGCCTGTGTATGGTTAGAGCATTTCGAACAATAATCGTCGCGAATGCATCGGCAAACTGGGATGCGACCATGTAGGGTGCGAAAGGCCTACTTCAGGCCGTATCGCACCGAAACAGCCCGTGGGCGCCAGTTCAGGCCGTATCGTACCGCCACGAGGCGCGGGCGGCCAGCCGATGGTGCGATATGGCGAAGACGCCTTTCGCACCCTACAACGCCGCACAGCCGCACGCGAAGTGATTCACGTGGTGTGCTGACTGTGCTTACTCCCGTCGTGCCAGCCGGGCGACAGCCTCGGCAGCGGCGGCGATTGCCGCAGCTGCGTCAAGCGCGTTGCGATCAGTGCTCGGCGGATGCGGATCGCTGCTGTCGCGGCGGGCTGGCGGCACCGTTGCGGCAAGTGTTGCTGGTGGCCGGCCCGCAACGCCGCTGCGACGGATGAAGCCGCCAGGGTTTGACACGGCCCCTGGGCTGACGGGTAAGACAACAGCAGCCACAATGGACGCCGGTGCAGCCGCGACCGGTGCGAGTGCCGCTGCCCCCGGCAGTTCAAACACCGCCTTGGTCGACAGCGTGTCTGCCACCGAAACCTGATTTGCTGAAACCTGAACGGGCGCAACAGTCTCGGGCAGCTGGGCGGGCGCGGCCGGACGCACGGGCGGAATGGCAGCTTGGGCCAGCACCGCAGGCACCGCCGCCGCTGGTGACGCAACGGCCATGGGGACGGCCACTGCATCCAGTTCGGCCGGGCGCGACATGGCGATTGGCCGAACTGGCGGCGCAGCTGAAGCCGTCGGCGCGACCACCCTGGCGACCGGAACCGCCATCGGCACCGGCGGCCTCACTGGCTGGGAAACAGGCCCAGTAGCAGGCCCAGTAACAAGCTCGGTAACAGGCTGGGCAACAGGCGTCCGGATCGTGATCACCGGCTTCATGTCCAGCAACTGCGCTGGTTCAAGATGGCAGGCTATCGTGTGGCCGCCGCTAAAAGTGCGCAGCGGCGGCAGGGTAACGTTGCAGGTGCCGGGAATGGCATAGGGGCAGCGCGTCGAGAACGGGCAGCCTTTCGGCGGGTTCGATGGCGACGGCAACTCGCCGGTCAGCACGACTTTGCGCTTCTCAACATTCGGGTCGGCGATCGGCACGGCCGCCAGCAGCGCCTCGGTATAGGGATGATAGGGCGGCGAGAAAACCTGGTCCGTCGTGCCTTGCTCCATGATGCGGCCGAGATACATGACGACGATGCGATCGGCGAGATAGCGCACCACCGAGAGGTCATGGCTGATGAACAGCATGGTCGTGCGGTGGTCACGCTGAATGTCCATCAGCAATTCGGTAACGGCGGCCTGCACCGACACATCGAGCGCCGACACCGGCTCATCAGCGACAATCACCTGCGGGTTGCCAGCAAAGGCGCGGGCAATACCGATGCGCTGCTTCTGCCCGCCCGACAATTGCCGCGGCCGCCGGCGTGCGAAATCGCGCGGCAGCTTGACAATGTCGAGCAGGTCCATGACGCGCTGGTTGATCTTTTCTTTGTCGCTCTCGCCGCCAAAACGCGACACGACACGGGCAATCTGCGAACCGACGGAATGGCTCGGGTTAAGCGTGTCGAACGGGTTCTGAAAGATCATCTGCAGGCGGCTGATGGTCTTGGCGTCACGCTTCTGCACGGGCAATTGGCCAAGTTCCAACTGGCCGAGATGGATTGTTCCGGAACTGGAATCCTCTAGCCCCATCAGCACTTTGGCAAAGGTTGACTTACCGCAACCGCTCTCACCGACGATCGCCAGCGTCTCAGCTTCGCGCGCCGCGAAATTGAGTTCCTCATTGGCCTTGATGGTACGCTTGGCGCCGCCGAACACGAACATGCCGGGCTGCTCGATGACATAGCGCTTGCTCAGGTCCTTGATCGTCAGCACTTCGCCACCGTGCTTGACCGGCGGCCGCGTCGCCTTGGCGGCAGCAGCCGCGTTCCAGTCGATGTCGCGGAAGCGAATGCACCGGGTCGCGTGCGCACTGGCCTGATCGACCTGCTGCATCGGTAGCCGGTCCTGGTCGCACAGCCCCTTTTGCGCATAGCTGCACCGCGGTGCGAAAGTACAGCCGGGCGGGCGCTGATGCGGCAACGGCAATTGGCCAGGAATGGCGATCAGCGGCCGCGCGTTCTTGTCGGCGCCAGGCAGCGGAATCGAGGAGAACAGGCCGCGCGTGTAGGGATGCCGCATGCGGCGGAACACGGTGTCGATGGCGCCGACTTCCACCGCCTCGCCGGAATACATCACGGAAATGCGGTCGCAAGTTTCCCGGATCAGCCCGAGATTGTGCGAGATGTAGATCATGGAAGTGCCGAACTTGGCCGAAATCTCGCGGATCAATTCGACGATGCCGGCTTCCACCGTAACGTCGAGCGCCGTCGTCGGCTCATCCAGCAGCAGCAGCCGCGGGTTGGAAAGCAGCGCCATGGAAATGACGACGCGCTGCTGCTGGCCACCGGAAATCTGGTGCGGGTAGGCATTCATAATGCGCTTGGGATCGGGCAGGCGGACATTGGCCAGCATGGCCTCGGCGCGCAGCATCGCTTCGGCTACCGAGACGCCCTCGTGGAAGATCGGCACCTCGGCGAGCTGTTTGCCAATGGTCATGGAAGGGTTCAGCGACGCCATCGGCTCCTGGTAGACCATGGCGATCTTGGCGCCGCGAATGGCCTGCAGCTCTTTGTTACTGAGGGTGGCGAGGTTCTGGCCCTCGAACAGGATTTCACCACTGACGATGCGGCCGTTGCGGCCGAGATAGTTCATGATCGCCAGAGCGACGGTTGACTTGCCGCAACCGCTCTCGCCAACCACGCCATGCGCCTCGCCCGGCATCAGCGTCAAGTTGAAATCGCGCACCGCCGGGATCTCACCGGAACGGGTAAAATATGAAATACAAAGATTGCGGCATTCCAGGATGGGGGTCTTGGCGCCAAAGCCAGCCGCCAGCTTAGGGGACATGATGTTCATTGCGGCCATGACTCCGTGGTCAGACGGGAGTACGCAGCTTGACCGCCGCAACGTCCCGCGTGTCCCCGTTTGCGGGTATCGCAATTGGCCCCGGACAGCGCGCGGCAACAAACGCGGACGCGGCGTCCATAGCGCGCGACGGCGGTCGAGGACCGCACCGATGCTTCTGGCACGACGAACATCATGTCTTTTCCTAGTCTTTCAGGCTCATCTCGCGCAGGCCGTCGGCCATCAGGTTGAAGCAGAACGACACCAGGAAGATCATCAGCCC
>JANNSA010000664.1:0-8804 GCA_031402115.1 Hyphomicrobiaceae bacterium
GGCAAGAAAGCCATGACACTGCGTGGGGCTACGATCGCTGCCGACTTCAAGGCGCTGGTGGAAGACTATGTCGAGCGCCGTTACGGCAGCGGCAAATAGGCGTCAACTCGATGTCAGGTCCTTATGCGCTGGCACAACCTCGTCACCTGACAAGCATTGGTGAGCGCATAAGTGCCTGACACCCAGTCCGACCCCACCCGGTTTAGCGACAGCGTCGTCATCTTCGCCAAGGCGCCACGCCTCGGCCAGGTCAAGACGCGGCTGGCGGCGGCGATCGGCGAGCCGACGGCACTGAATTTCTACCGTGAAACCCTGTTCACGGTGACGGCGCGGCTAGCGGCGAATGCGCAATGGCGTATAGTGCTGGCCGTAACGCCCGATACCAGCGTTGACGAGCCGGAGATATGGCCGCCTGGGGTTGGCCGGGTGCCGCAAGGCGAGGGCGATCTCGGCGCCCGCATGCTGCGATTTCTCGAACGGGCAAGGCCGGTCGCGCCGGTATTGATCGCGGGCAGCGATATTCCGCAACTCAACGCCGGGCATATCGCGCGCGCCGTGCGCCAACTGACGACCGCCGACCTTGTGTTTGGTCCAGCCAGCGACGGCGGCTATTGGCTGATCGGCACCAGCCGGCCGCCGCCCGCGACCTTGTTCAAGGATGTGCGCTGGTCGACCGAGCACGCCCTGGCCGACACACAGCGCAATGCTGACAGTCTGACGATCGCCCTGGCCGACACGCTGGCTGATGTCGATGACGGCGCCGACTACACCCAATTCCTGGCGCAGCGCTAGCGCTTTGACGAGTTCCGTTGGCGACACGATACCTAACCGGAGCGCAGACGCCGTAGGGTGCGAAAGGCCTTCTTCAGGCCGTATCACACCGCCACAGGCCGTAGAGCCAGCCTCTGGTGCGATACGGCGAAGACGCCATTCGCACCCTACATCTGGGCCGCTGATGGAGTGGTTCGTATGCGTGCTGACTGCCCTAATTTCGCCGCTGCCAGTCGCGCCAGGCCGAGCGGGCGATCACCCAGAGGATTTTTGTGCCGGCCCGGATGACGCCGTTGATGGTGCCTGAGATTTTCGACTGACCGATGCGCTTGCGGTAGCTGACCGGCACTTCCAGCGTCGGCACGCCGCGCACGGCCGCTTCGATCTGCATCTCGATGGTCCAGCCGAAATCGCGATCGGTCATGCCGAGCTCGGACAGCGTCGCCGCACGGATGGCTCGGAACGGCCCGAGGTCCGAGTGCTGGCGGCCCCAGATGCGCGCCATCAGCCAGCACGCCAGCGCATTGCCGAAACGCTGCTGCGGCGTCAGGGCGCCAGGTTCGCAGGTGCCGAGCCGCCGCGAGCCGACGACAAACGCTGCTGCGCCAGCAATGATCGGACCAACCAGGGTCGCCATTTCGCTCGGATCGTCGCTGTTGTCGGCATCGAGAAACACGATGATGTCAACCGGCGCCAAGCTGGCGATGCCAGCCAGGCAGGCGGCGCCATAGCCCCGCTGCGGCTCGAGCACAACCACGGCGCCAGCAGCACGCGCGATCGCGCCAGTGCCATCCGAGGAGCCATTGTCAGCGACGACGATGCAATCAACCCACGGTGGAATCGCCGCCAGCACCAGGCCGATGGAGCGCGCCTCGTTCAGGGCCGGAATGACCACGCCAATGCGCGCGCCCGCCCGCATCAGCGGTGCCCCGGCGTCGGCACAAGGAAGTGCTGCCGCAGCGCATAGGCAAACAGCAACCAGACGGGCACCCAAGCTGCCCAGATGACGACACCTTCCAGCAGGTCACGCTGGTCGCGCGCCATCAAATGGAAGGCGAGATAATAAAGCGGCAGCGTGACATTGAGGGCGAGTAGCGGGCGCCAAGGCAGAAACGGCAGGAACGGCAGCCACCAGACCGCGTACCAGGGAAACTGCGCCGGACTGAGCAGGAAGATGATCACGGCTAGCGTACCGGCGCGGGCAATGAGATCTGCGGCATCGCCGCGCCAGCGGGGCCAAAGCGGTGCAACGACAGCCGCGACGATCGCGAGCAGCGCCACTAGGCCCCGCGCCAGCATATCGCCATGGGCGAGGTCACCCGTCCACGCGGCGCTCACAGCGTCAAGGGGCACTTCCAGCAACGGCAGCAGCGCGCCGAAAGTCTGCCAATCCTGCGCATAAGCCGTCAGCCCGGAGTCGTCGCCTGAGGCGAACCACAGAAATGGGATCGCCCACGCCCCAATTGCAGTCGCGAAAACAGCGGCGACTGCCATGCCAGCGGCGCCGGCCTTGCGCCACAACAACGGAAACAGCAGCACCGGCCACAGCTTGACGCCGGCCGCTACCGCCAAAGCCAGCGCCGCCGCGCGCGGACGCTGCCGCAGCGCCAGCCACAAGGTCCCGAGCAGCGGCGGTAGCAACAGTGCTTCCATATGACCGGAGTTCATCAGCTCCTTGACCACCAGCGGGTTCCACCAGTACAGCGCCGCCCAGGCTGGCGGCCGCCCGGCCATGCCGAGCAAGCTCAGCAGCAAGGCCAGCGTGGTGCACTCGCAAACCAGGATGATCGCGCGCCAGCTGGTCAGGCTGAACGGGCTGAGCCAATGCGCCACGGCGAATGCCAGTTCGGCAACCGGCGGATACAGCGTGCGCAGTTGTGGGAAATTGATCTCGGCGATGGTTGCCGCGCCATCCCGTGCCAAGGCCCCGATGGCCGTATCGGCGGGCTGTGCCGCAGCAGCTTCAGGGGCACGTTGGTAGGGGTCCAGGCCATGGGCGAGCACGGCGCCATCCCACAAATAGCGCCGGTAGTCGGTTTCCAGGACCGGCTCGCTCCACAGCATCGCCACCCGCAGCACCAAGCCGATAGCGATGAGCGGACCGAGAATTTGCCGGCGATTGGGCCAAGTTGCGGCAGATGCCAGTGGCCATGCCAGCCCGGCAATCGCCAGGCCCGACAGCGCATAGAGCGCGGTGAACAGGGCGATCGGTTCGTCAGCCAGGGCCGTTGCCAGCCCGAACGCGTGCGACCATGCGGCAAAGCCGATCGCGATCATGGCAACGAGGCCGCCGATAGCCAGGAAGCTGGTTTCGGCGGCGCTCAGGCGCATGTCAGCGGACCATTCCGGCGCCCGGACGTTAGAACGAGCCGCCCGACGATGAGCCGCCGCCCGACGACGAGGAGCCACCCGAGGAGGAACCTGAGCCGCTCGACTTGGCGATGCAGCGGGTCTTGCGCTTGTTTAACATGAAGCCCGCCTTGCACTTCTTGGCTTCGACGATTTGTGCTTGCCCCAACGGCTCCACAATGACGACAGTGGTGGCGGCAGCCATGCCGGTCATGCCAGCCAGCGCCAGTACGGCGATCAGTGTACGTGTCATGGTGCGATCTCCTGTTTGCATTGTCTGTTCCAGGAGTTAACGGGCGCGCCGTTCAACAACAACTGACGAGCGCGTGATAGGCGGATGGAGTGGAAAGTCGTTCAGGTGATGCACTTGAGGTCAAAAACCTAGTTGCTTGTACGTGCACGTCACTTAGTTGACCCCGGTTTCCGCTGGCCTGGCCCAAACGAGGCACCCGCCGCATGCACGCCTTTGCCGCCCTGCTTGACCGGCTGACCTACACGCCGCAGCGCAACGGCAAGCTGCGGCTGATGACGGCGTATTTTCGTACGGCGCCCGATCCCGACCGCGGCTATGCGCTGGCGGCGCTGACGGATGGGCTGGATTTGCGGCTGCCAGTCCGGCGCCTGCTAACGGAATTGCTGGCGACGCGCGTCGATGCGGAGCTGTTCCGGCTGTCGCGCGACTATGTTGGCGACACCGCCGAGACAGTGGCGCTGCTGTGGCCCGAGCCGCCGGAAACTGAACCGCCGCCGATCGTGCCGGGACTTGCTGAGATCGTCGCGGCAGTTCAGGCGGCAACCCGAGCGCAGCTGCCGCTGCTGCTGACCGGCTGGCTCGACCGGCTCGACAGTACTGGCCGCTGGGCCTTGTTGAAGCTGCTGACTGGCGCACCGCGCGTCGGTGTTTCGGCGCGGCTGGCACGCATGGCAGTGGCCGAGTTGGGCGGTCAGGAGGTCGGCGCGGTCGAGGAAATCTGGCATGGGCTGGAGCCGCCTTACACCAGCCTGTTCGCCTGGCTGGAAGGCCGGGGGCCACGCCCTGACAGCGCCGGCTTGCCAGCGTTCCGGCCGCTGATGCTTGCCAATCCACTGGAAGACGCCGAGCTGGCGGCGCTCGATGTCGCGGCGTTCGCGGCCGAGTGGAAGTGGGATGGCATCCGCGTGCAGATTGTCGCGGCTGGCGGCCAGGTCCGCCTCTACTCGCGCGCTGGCGACGATATCAGCCGCGCCTTCCCGGAATTGCTGCCGCTGTTTACCGGTGATGTCGTGCTCGATGGCGAATTGCTGGTGCTACGCGGCGATCAAGTGGCGCCGTTCAACGATCTGCAGCAGCGCCTCAATCGCAAGGCGGTGACGCGCAAAATGCTGCAGGATTTTCCAGCGCATGTGCGGTTGTATGATCTGCTGGTGGACGACGGTGAGGACCTGCGCGGCCTCAGTTTCGATGCCCGGCGGACGCGGCTGGAAGTTTGGCACGGGCGTGCCCAGACCCCGCGTACCGACCTGTCCGAAGTGCTGCAACCGGCGAGCCTTGATGCGTTGCAAGCGATCTGGCGCGACACCCGCAATACCGGCATCGAGGGACTGATGCTGAAGCGGCGCGCGTCGCCCTACCTGCCCGGCCGGCCCAAGGGGCATTGGTACAAGTGGAAGCGGGCGCCGCTGACGCTCGACGTCGTGCTGATGTATGCCCAGCGCGGCAGCGGCAAACGTTCATCGTTCTATTCCGACTACACGTTCGGCGCTTGGCGCGAAGGTGACAGCGGCGTGGCCGAGTTGGTGCCGGTCGGCAAGGCCTATTCCGGCTTCACCGATGAAGAATTGCGCGCGCTCGACCGCTGGATCCGCACCCACACCACGGAACGCTTCGGCCCAGTGCTGGCCGTGGAACCGCTGCTGGTGCTGGAAATCGCGTTCGACGCCGTGCAGCGCTCACCGCGCCACAAATCCGGCGTCGCCATGCGCTTCCCGCGCATCCACCGCATCCGCTGGGACAAGCCGGCCAGTGAGGCGGACACGCTGGCGACGCTGGAGGCACTGATTGTCAAGGGGACGGAAGGGAATGCGCGGACATGATGTTTGGCGCCGGCGATGCCGTGCCTGTGCACCGCCTTAGAGACGAGCCGCACTGGTTTTCCTACTGGTTAGAAGAAAGACAGTGCGGATTGTCATGGGGCAGGCAGGGCAATTCAATTCTCGCGAGTTTGCGCATCACTCCGAAAAGTAGCTCTGATATGCGATACGACCGCCACCGCGCTCATCCCGGCGAAGGAGCGGGTGACTTAATCGGTAAACGCCCCAAACTGTCATGGCCGCGCGGGCGGCCACCCACGACAAGCTTCGACAAAGGAACGGTAGGCGGCTACTCGCCCTTGCCTTCGAACAGGCTGGCGACACGGGCGAAGAAGCCGGCGGAATCGGGCGAAGTTTCCTTGCCGGAGGCCTTTTCGAACTCCTCCAGCAGCTCGCGCTGGCGGCGCGTCAGGTTCTTTGGCGTTTCGACGTCAATCTGGATGTACAAGTCGCCGGTGGACTTTGAGCGCAGCACCGGCATGCCCTTGCCCTTGAGGCGGAACTGCTTGCCGCTTTCCGAGCCTTCCGGAATCTTCACGCGGGTACGGCCGCCGTCAAGCGTCGGCACTTCAACGCTGCCGCCGAGCGCCGCCGTCACCATGGAAATCGGCGCGCGGCAGAAGATGTCGGCGCCGTCGCGCTGGAAGAACTCATGCGCCTTGATCGATAGGAATATGTATAGGTCGCCAGATGGTCCGCCGCGCAAGCCGGCCTCGCCCTCGCCGGCCAGCCGGATGCGCGTGCCGTCTTCCACGCCTGCCGGAATGTTGACCGACAGCGTGCGTTCCTTGGTGACACGGCCGCCACCGGCGCAGGTGCCGCACGGATTGTCGATGACTTCGCCACGGCCATGGCAGACCGGGCAAGTGCGCTCGATGGTGAAGAAGCCCTGGCTGGCGCGCACTTTGCCCTGGCCCGAGCAGGTTGAGCAAACGCCAGGCTTGGTGCCAGAGCGCGCGCCGGTGCCGGCGCAGGTGTCGCAGCCGACGCTGGTCGGTACACGGATTTGCGCGGTCTTGCCGGCAAACGCGTCGGTCAGGCCGATGTCCATGTTGTAGCGCAGATCGTCGCCGCGCTCGCGCGCTGTGCGGCCACCGCGACCTTGCTGTGGCGCGCCGCCGGGCCCGCGCCGCCCACCCATGAACTCGCCAAACAGATCATCGAAGATGTCCGACATCGACGACGAAAATTCGGTGCCAAAACCGGCGCCGCCGCCTTCGAATGCCGCGTGGCCGAACTGATCGTAGGCCGCGCGCTTTTGCGGGTCCGACAGCGTCTGATAGGCCTCGTTGACTTCCTTGAAGCGGCCCTCGGCATCCTTGTTGCCAGCGTTGCGGTCGGGATGATGCTCTTTCGCCAGCTTGCGAAAGGCGTTCTTGATGTCCTGCTCGTTGGCACCACGGGACAATCCGAGCACTTCGTAATAATCGCGCTTGGCCATGAAGATCGCCCCGATCGGCAAAGAGAGCGGTGAATAACTGAGCACGGGCCGCGATGGTGACACCGCTGCCCGCTGGCTCAAAGCATGAAATCAATCGGGCTGTTGCGGGCGCGCATCCTGTCCTCTCTCCCGATTGCTACTTCAGCAATGGGGAGAGGGGCAGGAACGGGCGCGGACCCCGGTTGTGACTGACACTGGAGCCAACCCGCTGAGCTTCGGAGCAGGCCCTGCCCATCGTCCCAACCCACTCCCCACGCGTGAAGGAGGCGTGGGGAGCAAGGGTAAAAGATCGTGCGGGCGCGCATCAGGCCGACTTCTTTTTGCCCGGATCCTTGACCTCTTCAAAGTCGGCGTCGACCACCTTTTCATTGGCCGAGCCGCCGCCGGCGCCACTGGAGCCCGGCGTATTGTCGCCGCCTTGCGCCTGATAGGCCTGATACATCGCCTCGCCCATCTTCATAGCGGCTTGCTGCACAGTGTTGGTCTTGGCCTTGATCGCCTCGATATCCTCGCCTTCGAGCGACTTGCGCAGTTCGGCGATGGCCGCATCGAGCACGCTCTTGTCCGACGCCGAAACCTTGGAGCCCATGTCACGGACGGTCTTTTCCGTAGCATGCGCAACCGCCTCGCCCTGGTTCTTGGCCTCGACAATGAGCTTGCGCTTCTTGTCGTCGACGGCGTGTTGCTCCGCTTCCTTGACCATCCGGCTGATGTCGCCGTCGCTCAGGCCACCCGACGCCTGGATCTTGATGGTCTGCAGCTTCGACGTCGCCTTGTCCTGCGCCGAGACGTTAACAATGCCGTTGGCGTCGATATCGAACGTCACTTCAATTTGTGGCACGCCACGCGGCGCCGGCGGGATGCCGACAAGGTCGAACTGGCCCAGGATCTTGTTGTCGGACGCCATCTCACGTTCGCCCTGGAAGACCCGGATCGTCACCGCGCTCTGACCATCGTCAGCGGTAGAAAACACCTGACTCTTTTTGGTCGGGATCGTGGTGTTGCGGTCAATCAGGCGCGTGAACACGCCACCCAGCGTCTCAATGCCGAGCGACAGCGGCGTTACGTCGAGCAGCAGCACGTCCTTGACGTCGCCTTGCAGCACGCCCGCCTGGATCGCGGCGCCGATGGCTACCACCTCGTCCGGGTTGACGCCCTTGTGCGGCTCGCGGCCGAACAGCTGCTTAACGACTTCCTGCACCTTCGGCATGCGTGACATGCCGCCGACCAGCACCACTTCGTCGATCTCGGCCGCCTGCAGGCCAGCATCCTTGATGGCGTTCTTGCACGGCTCAATGGTCTTCTGGATCAAGTCATCGACTAGGCTTTCCAGCTTGGCGCGGGTCAGCTTCATCGTCAGATGCTTCGGACCAGTTTTGTCGGCCGTAATGAACGGCAGATTGATCTCGGTCTGCGTCGTGCTCGACAGCTCGATCTTGGCCTTTTCGGCGGCCTCCTTCAGCCGCTGCAAGGCCAGCTTGTCGGACCGCAAGTCGATCTGGTTCTCTTTCTTGAACTCGGCCACCAGGTATTCGACCAGGCGCATGTCGAAGTCTTCGCCACCCAGGAAAGTGTCGCCATTGGTCGATTTGACCTCAAATACGCCGTCGCCAATTTCGAGCACGGAGATGTCGAAGGTGCCACCGCCGAGATCGTAGACGGCGATGGTTTTAGCTTCTTTCTTCTTATCGAGGCCATAGGCGAGCGCGGCAGCCGTTGGTTCGTTGATGATGCGCAGCACTTCCAGGCCAGCGATGCGGCCGGCATCCTTGGTCGCTTGACGCTGAGCGTCATTGAAGTAAGCCGGCACCGTGATGACGGCCTGCGTCACCGGGTGGCCAAGATAGGACTCTGCCGTCTCCTTCATCTTCTGCAGCGTGAACGCCGAGATCTGCGACGGCGAATACTTCTGGCCGTGCGCCTCGACCCAGGCATCGCCATTATCGGCGCGGACGATGTCATAGGGCACCAGTCCCTTGTCCTTGGCGACCATCGGGTCTTCGTAACGGCGGCCGATCAGCCGCTTGATGGCGAAGAACGTATTCATCGGGTTGGTGACGGCCTGGCGCTTGGCTGGCAGGCCAACCAGCCGCTCACCGTCCTCGCTGAACGCCACGATGGAGGGCGTTGTGCGCATGCCTTCCGCGTTCTCAATGACCTTGGGCGTCGAGCC
>JANNSA010000665.1:0-11831 GCA_031402115.1 Hyphomicrobiaceae bacterium
CGATCCAGATTTTCGCTCGTTGCGCAATTGCACCAGGATTGGCTGGCAGCGCGCCAATGCTGCATCGAGTTCGGCGGGCGTCAGTCCATGCGCACCAATCACGGCTGTCCGGCAGCCCTCCACTGATTGACGGTAACCCAATGGTCCGACGCTCATGACCTGATACCTTTTGCCAAACGTGAAAAGACTGGCGAATCCTCGTCCGGCTTTATGCAGGTGTCTGCCGTGCAAGGGAACTGGGTATCAGGCACTTATGCGCTGGCTCCGGCGCGGCCGATAGTCTGCTTGGTGATGCGCATAGGTGCCTGACACCGGTCGCGTGACTTGGACTTCGAGGGCAACGGGCACCCCCAAGGGGTGCCGCCGTTGTGGTTTGCGACCGCCGCCGGTTTAGATTAGAACCCGGTGCAACATCATGAGCACACTTCCCGAACAACGGCTCGACCGGCTGGTCGAGCGCTGGCATGCCGTGCAGGCAGAACTGTCGAGCGGGCTCGATCAGGTCACCTTTGTGCGGCTGTCGAAAGAGTTTGCCGACCTCGATCCGGTGGTCAAGGCGATCGAGGCTTTGCGCCGCACCGAGGCTGAGGCTGGCGACCTTGCCGCGCTGATGGCCGATCCGGTTGCCGACGCCGAAATGCGCGAGATGGCGCGGGCCGAACATGCTGACCTGGCGCCACGGCTGGTTGCGGCGCAGCGCGCGCTGACCTTGCAATTGCTGCCCAAGGATGCCGCTGACGAGCGCAATGTCATCCTGGAAGTCCGCGCTGGCACCGGCGGCGACGAGGCGGCGCTGTTTGCTGGCGATCTGTTCCGCATGTATCAGCGCTATGCCGAAGCGCGCGGCTGGCGCACCGAAATCGTCAGCGCCAGCGACAGCGATCAGGGCGGCTACCGCGAAGTCATCGCCAGCATTAGCGGGCGCGGCGTGTTTGCGCGGCTGAAGTACGAATCCGGCGTGCACCGGGTGCAGCGGGTGCCGGCGACCGAGGCGAGCGGGCGCATTCATACCTCTGCGGCGACCGTGGCGGTGCTGCCCGAGGCGGAGGACGTGGATATTGAGATCAAAGCCGAGGACATCCGGTTGGATACGATGCGTTCGTCGGGCGCTGGCGGCCAGCACGTCAACACCACCGATTCAGCCGTGCGCATCACACATCTGCCAACCGGCATCATCGTCACGTCGAATGAAAAGTCGCAGCACCAGAACCGGGCGCGCGCCATGCAGGTGCTGAAGACCCGGTTGTACGATTTGGAGCGGCAGCGCGCCGACGCTGAGCGGTCGGCATTGCGCAAGGGTCAGATTGGCTCCGGCGACCGGTCCCAGCGCATCCGCACCTATAACTTTCCGCAAGGGCGTGTCACCGATCATCGCATCAACTTGACACTGTACTCGCTCGATCAAGTCATTGACGGGCGCGCGCTCGACGATGTCATCGACGCACTGGTGACGGAAACGCAAACGGCGCAACTGGCCGACCTTGCCGACGAGAACGCGCGTGGCTGAGCCTTGGGCCGAGCTTGGGGCCGAGCTTGGGGCCGGCGCCAGCGCAGGCATCCATGTCGGTGGCGCCGTGCAGCAAGTCAGTGTGGCCTTGCGCGCCGCAGCCGTCGAGCAGCCCGAAACTGATGCGCGCTGGCTGGTGGCAACAGCAACCCACCTCAGCCGGGCCGGACTGATCAGCCAGTCAGACCGCCTGCTGACTGCTGACGAGCAATACCGTCTCGCCGGCTATGTAAACCTGCGCCTGGCGCGTATGCCGGTTGCGCGCATCCTGGGTGAGCGCGAGTTCTACGGCCGACCCTTTCACGTGACACCGGCTGTGCTCGATCCGCGGGCCGACAGCGAAACCCTGATCGACGCGGCGCTGGATGTGCTGGACCAGTATGGCGGCCGCCAGCTTCCATGGCGCTTTCTGGATATCGGCACCGGCAGCGGCTGCCTTCTGGCGACGCTCCTGAGCGAGTGCCCGTTGGCGTCGGGCGTTGGCATCGACATCTCGCCAGAAGCCTTGCAGGTAGCCGCGGCCAACACGGATCGCCTTGGCGTTTCGCCGCGCTGCTCGATGCAGCTGGCCGACCTCCATGCACTCGAGGCACTGGTGGCGCGCGAACCGTTCGACCTCATCATTAGCAACCCACCCTATATCGCCAGCGGCCTTATCCCGACCTTGGCGCCTGAGGTGCGGGAGTATGATCCCTTGCTGGCCCTGGACGGTGGCGCCGACGGGCTGGACGCCTACCGGGCCATCCTTGCCGCCATGCGCTACTCCCCTGCAACAGGTTGGCTGATCATGGAGCTGGGCTGGGATCAGGCTTCGCCGGTCAGTGACCTCGCGCATGCCGCCGGGCTCACTCAAATCATAATCAAGCCTGATTTAGCTGGCGTAACCCGGGCTCTGCTTGGCCGGTTTGGTGAGTAGTCCTGGGCCGTTAGCGCGCCTTGACCACATCTTAAGAATTAAGTTGCATCCCTTGTGCGAAAGGCTAATATTTGGTCAGCTGAATCATCAGGGCACACAATCCTTCGCTGCTTATCGAGTAGCGCGACCGTAGGGGCGGTCGGTGGGTTGATAGTGAGAGACAAGCCCACGAGCAGATACAATTTGGTTCTGAGTTGGATTGGACTGAACGCTGGCGGCGCGGCATACGCGGCTCGCGTGCGTTCTACAATCTGATGGAACCCATCGCGGTTAGCTCCTTGCCGTTAGGCCAGGGCTCCCGCGATCAAACCAAACCGTTATTGCGTGCTTGACCTAAGATCAGGTCGGTCGATTGCGCCCACGCGCACTCACTGCCGCCTCTGAAATGCAAGCTGCAAGACCGTCACGAGCTCAACAGTGGAGCTGACTGATCGTGTCATCCCAATACAGGACACCTATGCGGCAAGGACAGCAGCAGAACCGGCGGGGGCGCAACCGCAACCCCAGCGGCCCAAGCAACAATAGCAGCAGCAGCAGTCCGCGCAAGGGTCAAAACCCCTTGTCGCGCAGCTATGAGTCGAACGGGCCCGACGTCAAAGTGCGGGGCTCCGCGTCGCATGTCGCCGAGAAATACATGACCCTGGCACGCGATGCGATTGCGTCGGGAGACACGGTGCTGGCAGAAAACTATCTGCAGCATGCCGAGCACTATAACCGCATCATCATCACGGCTCAGGCGGCGATCCAGCAGCAAAGCGGCGGTGCGCCGCGGCCGCGTGGCGAAGGCGGTGAACCGGCGTTGTTTGTCGAAAGCTTCACCGAAGGCGACGATGAGGAAGGGGACGACAGCGAGGCAGCAACGACTGGCGCACAGTTCGCGCAGGAGCAGCCGCGCATGTTCGAGCCAATCAGCACTGACCGCGAGGGCGGCCAGCCGCGCCATCAACAGCGGGACAATAATCGCGAAGGCGGGCGCGACCAAGGACCACGGGACGGCCAGAGAGACGGTCAGCGAGAGGGTCAGAGAGACGGTCAGCGCGAACGCTATGGCCGTGAGCGTGGCGTGCGCGATAACAATGGCGCGAATGGCAACGGCAGCAACCGCGACAACGGTTTCCGTGACCGCGCGCCCAATGACCGCGACGGCAATCGCGATGCCGGCGTTCGCGACGACCGGCCCCGCGATGACCGGCCTCGCGACGACCGGCCTCGCGACGACCGGCCTCGCGACGACCGGCCACGCGACGACCGGCCTCGTGAAGATCGGCCTCGTGAAGAGCGGCCTCGTGAAGATCGGCCGCGCGACGAGCGTCCCCGTGACGACCGCCCTCGTGAAGAAAGGCCACGTGACGACCGCTCCCGTAATGAACGCCCTCGCGATGATCGTCCCCGCGACGATCGCCCGCGTGAAGACCGTCAGCGCGACGATCGCGGCCGGGGACAGTGGCGCGACGGCAATCGTGACCCGAACTTCCGGGACGGCGGCAACCGGCCGCAGGGGCATCGCGATCCTGCACTGCCGGACAGTGGCGAGCCCAACGGCGTGCCGCGCGCCGATACCGTGCACAATGATTCGGTCCCCACGGCATTGAGTCCTACCACCACAGTAGAACTGCGGACGGAGCCCGTTCGAGATCAACCGGCGACGCCCGTTGAAAACTCGCCGGCTGTTAGTGAACAGGGAATTGTGGACCAAGCCCCAGTTGGCGGCGCTGCGGAAGTTCCGGCAGAGGCTAAGGCCGAGCGTGCGCCCCGGCGCCGGACACGGGCCCGCGTCGAGGCTGTCGCCGATACCGTCGAAACGAGTGCCGGCAACGATGCCGAAAAGCCGTCTGAGCCGACGCCACCTACCCGGTCACGGGTTCGCACCGTCGAGCCAGTCGCGGTCGAAGCCGGTGATAAGTCTGATCCTGGCGGTACGCCCGGTACGGAATAGTTGGACCGGGGCGGCGATCAGGAGATCGCCGCCGGGTCGTTGACGATGCCCCAAGAACCGGCTGATCCAAGAACCGGCTAGCCGCTGCGGTTGCCAGGGTCGGCGGTGCCGCGACGCCAACGAAGTTCATCCGGTTGACTGCTCCAGTCTTGCTGCCAAGGCACGCACCTGGCCGGCGGCCTCAGCGAGCCGTCCCGCCGCCAATTGGCCATCCGTATCAGCCTTTGTGATCGCCTCAACGATTTCGTCCAGATGCGGACCTGCTGCCAGCAGCAGGAGATCAGCGCCTGCCGCCAATGCGGCGACCGCCGTGGCGCCCAGCGTATTCTCTTGCAGGATTGCCTTGGCGTCGAGATCGTCAGAGATGATCAAACCCTTGAAGGCGAAGCGTTGGCGCAGATGCCGCATGATAGCGGGCGACGTAGACGCCGCATTGACCGGGTCGAAGGCGTCAATCACCGCTGGCCCCGTCATGATGGCATCGACGCCAGCCGCGATCACGGCTTCCCACGGTGCATATCCAGCAGTCAACTCAGCGAGCGAACTCCGGACATGCGCCTGCTCCAGCGCCGGGTCGGTTGGCAGGACCGGATGCCCTGGGAAATGCTTGGCCATCGCCGCGACACCGGCTGACCGCACGCCGCGCACAAAGGCGGCAGCGATGCGCGCGACTTGAGCCGGGTCCGTGCCAAGGGTGCGCCGCTCAAGCCATGGATTGGCGCCGATGACGACATCGATGATCGGCGACAGGAACAGCGTGATGCCGAGTTGCCGTGCCTCACTGGCGACGCGCGCGCTGATTGCTTCTATGGCGTCGGAGGTCATTGCGGCAGCGGTGGCGGCATCGGGCAAGGGCGTCACCAGCCCGTGCAGACGCTGAATGCCGCCCAGTTCCTGATCGAGCGCCAGCAGCATGGGTCTGCCAGACGCCTGACGCGCCGCTCCGGCCAAGTGCGCGATATCGCCGCCTGACTCAGCGGCGCGGCGCTCAACACTCATGGCCCGCGACACATACTCGGCGCGGGTTTCACCGAGCAAAAGCGACTGCCCGCCGTTGCGCAGGAACGCTTGCAGGGTCTCGTCCAAGTTGAGATCGGCGAAGGCCGGAAACAGCACTGCATGGGCATCGCGCCGGCAGTCTGCTCTCAGCTGCGGTGGCATCTGCTCTTCTCCCCATTTCTGTGCGCGCGGAAGTTCGACACGCCATGACAACCACTGCCGTCCCACCATGATTGCTACCACCGCAGCCGTCGGCGGCAATCCGCACCGGCACTGGATCCGCGCGCAATTCCGATCGGCAAGAACTTGCCCCGTTTCTGAATACAGAATACACAAGCGCATCCTTATGATGCGAATGACCCGAGAGACCCATGACACCGCGACCGCGCATTGGTCCTGATCTAGCCGACCCCATGATGTTTGCTGCCGGCATCCCGCACGCCGCATTCGCTGCCTTGCGCGACATGAGCGGCCTGGCCTGGAACGCTATTGGCGGCGACGACGCCGACGGGTTCTGGTCGGTTGGCCGGTTTGATGATGTCGCTACGGTTTCCCGCGATCCCGAGATCTATTCTTCGGCCGCCGGACACATCCAGATTTACAACATCGACGCTGATGCGTTGCAAGCCCGCGCCTCGATGATCGACATGGACCCGCCGGAGCACACCCGGCTCCGGCGATTGGTCAATCCCGGTTTTATTCCGCGCAACATCAAGGCCTATGCGCCAATCCTCCGGCAGCGCGCCGGGGCGGTTCTCGACGCGCTCCTGGCTGACGGGGGTGGCGAATGGGTAAGCAGCGTCTCCAAGCCCATCCCAATCGGCATCATCTGTGACATGCTGGGCGTGCCGCCTGAGGATCATCAGACGATGATCACCATGACGGATGACCTGGTCGCAGGCACATCCGACCAGCCGCTCAATCCCGGCGCTTACGGCAACACGACACCGCTGCGCCTGCTGCCGTTCAACAGCCCCGCGGCGCATGGGCTCAGAGAGTATGCGCGCCAACTCGGCGAGACACGGCGTCTGGCGCCATGCGATGACCTGGTTTCCAAGCTGGTGACCGTCGAGATCGATGGTGAGCAGTTGACCGACAGCGAGTTCACCAACTTCTTCCGGCTGCTGATTTTTGCCGGCAACGAGACAACGCGAACAGCCATTTCGCATTTGGCCATGCAGTTCGCGCAGTTCCCCGAGCAGTTCGCCCGGATTCGCGCAGCACCCGAATTGCTGGATTCCGCAGCCGACGAAGTCGTGCGCTATGCCTCGCCACTGTTCTATTTCCGGCGCACGGCAACACGCGACACGGTGCTATCGGGCACGCCAATCCGCGCCGGCGAGCGCGTCGTCATGTGGTACGCCAGCGCCAATTTCGATGAGCGCCGCTTTCCCGATCCGCTGGCGTTCGATATCGGCCGGCCGCGCATGCCCATGCATGCGGGCTATGGTGGTGGCGGCATTCACACTTGCCTCGGCGCCGGGTTGGCACGCTTGGAAATCAGTGTGTTGATCGAGGCAATGCTGGCCAGGAACATCACGCTCAAGATCGTTGGCGAACCTGAGTATGTGCAGTCCAACTTCGTTAACGGGCTTGAGCACCTGCACGTCGCGATGTCGCGGTGAAACAGACTTTCGTTCGATCCACACTGTTGGGCAGAGCATCGGCCATGCCGCAAGTGACATTCGCAAGCACGGGAATAACTGCGACTTGGGACGATGCGAGCCCGTGTCTGCTGGAGTTTGCCGAGGACCAAGGCCTGTCGCCGGCGTTCGGCTGTCGCGGTGGCACATGCGGCAGTTGCTTGACTGAGATCATGGCTGGAGAAGTTGAGTATAACTTCAAGCCTGAGACGCCGTTGGAAGCGGGCCTCGTCCTGCTCTGTTGCAGCCGCCCCAAGACCGATATCACCTTGGATCTCTGAAGTTCGCTGCGGCATGCGGTGCCGCGAGGCCGGGGATCAGGAGCAGAGCACGTGGATCAGAACGCTACCAAGGCTGGCGAACCGCAGGGCACCGGACCGCTCGCGGGACTGCGCATCCTTGATCTGAGCCGGATACTCGCAGGACCGACCTGCACGCAGTTGCTCGGGGATCTCGGCGCCGACGTCATCAAGATCGAAAAACCGGGCGACGGCGACGATACTCGTGCCTGGGGGCCGCCTTTCGTCATGGACGCGGACGGCCAAGCCACCAGCGAGAGCGCCTACTATCTGTGCGCCAACCGCAACAAGCGCTCCGTCGCCATCGACATCGCCAGCCCAGAGGGCGCAGCACAAGTGCGCGCGCTGCTGCACGCGTGCGATGTGTTGATCGAGAACTTCAAGGTCGGCGGGCTGAAGAAGTATGGGCTCAGCTATGCGGACCTTGCCGCCGAGTTCCCGCGTCTTGTGTATTGTTCCATTACGGGCTTCGGGCAGACGGGGCCGAATGCCGGCCAACCGGGCTATGATCTGATGGCGCAAGGCTATGGCGGCATCATGAGCCTGACCGGCGCGCCCGGCGGTGAGCCGACCAAGGTTGGGGTCGGCATCGCTGATGTGATGACCGGCATGTACGCGTCGACCGCCATTCTCGCGGCGCTCAGGCATCGTGACCGAACGGGTGAGGGCCAGCTGATCGACATTGCCCTAGTCGATGCGCAGATCGCCTGGCTGGTCAATGAGGGGACCAACTATCTGCAGTCGGGCAAGGTGCCGGTGCGACGCGGCAATCAGCATCCCAACATCGTGCCGTATCAGGTGTTCGAGGTGGCGGACGGCCACATTATCGTTGCGGTCGGCAATGACAGCCAGTTCCGCCGCTTCTGCACGCTGCTCGAACTGCCCGGCTTAGCGAGCGACCCGCGCTTCGCCACGAACACGGCGCGCCTCCAACACCGCGACGCGCTGATCACGCTGCTGTCTGAGCGGCTGCTGCAGCTCGAGCGGCAAACTCTGCTGGCCGGAATGGTGGCGCAAGGCATTCCGGGCGGCCCGATCCATACCGTTGCGGACGTGTTCGCCAGCGATCAGGTAGCGGCGCGCGACATGCGGGTGTCGATGCCGCATCCGCTTGCCGGCAGCGGCAGCGTCGAATTGATTGGCAATCCGATCAAGTTTTCCAAGTCGCCCGTTACCTACCGGCGGGCACCGCCGCTGTGCGGCGCCGACACCGATGACGTGATGCGCGAGTTGCTGGGCAATGGTCCCGGCGCCGGGGCAACTGACAAAGCAGAAGGGAGACGATCATGACCACGCTGCTGAGCAATGACCAGCTGACGCTGCAACGGCAAGCACGCGAACTCGCCGACGGCCACATCCGGGCGCGCGCGGCGGAAGTCGATCGCACGGAGGACTATCCGTGGGATAATGTGCAAAAGCTGACAGAGGCAGGCTTCATGGGCATGACGGTGCCGAAGGCCTATGGCGGGCGTGGCCGCAGCTATCTCGATGTGGTGCTGGTGATCGAGCAGATCGCGCGGACCTGCGGCGTGTCGGCGCGCATTGTCGTAGAGGCCAACATGGGCGGCATCGGCGCCATCATGGCCTATGGCAGCGAGCCACAGAAGCAGTTGGCGGCGAAGCTGGTGCTGGCGGGTGACAAGCCGGCGATCTGCATCACCGAACCAGATGCCGGCAGCGCCGCCACCGATATGTCGACGACCGCAACCAAGGTGGCGGGCGGCTACGTGTTGAACGGCACCAAGCATTGGATCACCGGCGGCGGCGTCTCCAAGCTGCATCTGATCTTTGCCCGCGTCATGGAGCACGGTGTTGATCAGGGCATTGGCGGTTTCATCGCTGTACGTGGCGAGAGTCCAGCTTTGCGCGTCGGCAAGCGGGAACCGGCGATGGGCTTGCGCGGCATACCAGAAACGTTGTTACACCTTGATAATCTGGAGATCGCGGAGGCGCGCGTGCTGCGGCCGCCAGCCGGTTTCAAGCGCGGTTTCGCGGCGCTGATGACCGCTTACAACGCGCAACGCGTCGGTGCGGCGACGGTTGCGCACGGCATCGCCACCGGCGCGTTTGAGGTGGCGCTGGCCTACGCCAAGGAGCGCCAGCAGTTTGGCCGGCCGATCGCCGA
Organism: Hyphomicrobiaceae bacterium; assembly: GCA_031402115.1. Classification (GTDB taxonomy): domain Bacteria; phylum Pseudomonadota; class Alphaproteobacteria; order Rhizobiales; family Hyphomicrobiaceae; genus JANNSA01. Next base: position 9,426 of record JANNSA010000665.1, read on the forward strand.
GTTCCAAGGCCTGCAATGGATGCTGGCCGACATGTCGATCGGGCTCGCCGCGTCACAGGCGCTGATCTACAAGGCGGCGGCCAACGCAGGCAGCGGCTTCCCCGACATCTGCGAGGCAGCGCAAGCGAAGATCTTCGCCTCCGACTTGGCAATCAAGGTGACTAATGACGCGCTGCAGATCCACGGCGCCATGGGCTATTCGCGCAATCTGCCGATGGAGCGAATGGCGCGGGACGCCCGCATGTTCACGATCGGCGGCGGCACGGCGCAGATGCTGCGCAACCAGGTTGCCAGTTCCATACTCGGGATGAAGCTGCCGCAGACCCGCGACGGCTACGCGCAACTGGCTGAAAGCATCGAGAAGCTGAGCCGGGTGGCCTGATGTCAGTTCTGCAGACGGAGCCCGGAATGTCTGACTACTATGACCTCGGCAACTACAGCATGCCGGTCTCGACACGCGTGCCGGCGGCGCAAGCCTGGTTCGACCGGGGCTATCTGTGGTGCATCGGCTTCAACCACGACGAGGCAATCGCCTGCTTTCGCCAGGCGTTGGAGCACGATCCGAATTGCGCCATGGCGTGGTGGGGCATCGCCTACGCGGCAGGCCCGAACTACAATAAGCCGTGGGCGGCATTTGATGAGGTCGACCTGGCACGCTGCTTCGCCGAGACGGCCAAGGCGATCGCCACGGCGCGCACCTTGGCGCATGATGCCACAGCTCTGGAACGTGATCTGATCGAAGCCCAAGCCGCCCGCTCGGTGGCGGCCGCGATCGACGCTCTACCGGCGTTGAACGATGCCTATGCGGCGGCAATGGCCGATGTCTTCGCGCGGCATCCCGACAACCCCGATGTATGCGCGCTCTATGCCGAGGCGATGATGATCCGCACCGCCTGGCTGCTGTGGGATCTCAAGAGCGGCCAGCCCGGCGAGAACGCCGACACGCTGCGGATCGTTGCGATCCTTGAGGCAGCGCTGGCCGCCAATGCGGCAGCTGGCGCTGCGCCGCATCCGGGCCTGCTGCACTACTACATTCACACCATGGAGATGTCGCCGGCTCCGGAAAAGGCACTGGCGGCGAGCAACCAATTGCGCGGCCTGGCGCCGGACAGCGGCCACCTGCAGCACATGCCAACGCACATCGACGTGCTGTGTGGGGACTATCAGTCGGTGATCGACTGGAACGAGGCCGCTATCATTGCCGATCGCAGCTATCTGGAGCGTGAGGGGGCGGCGAACTTCTATTCGTTCTATCGCTGCCACAACTACCACTTCAAAGCCTATGGTGCGATGTTCCTCGGCCAATATCAGCCGGCCATCGCGGCGGCGCGCGAGATGGTCGCGACACTGCCGGAGGCACTGATGCGGGTCACCTCGCCACCGATGGCCGATTGGCTAGAAGCCTTCGTGCCGACCGACATGCATGTCTACATCCGCTTCGGCAAATGGCGCGAGATTATCGACGCAGCGCTGCCAGCCGATCAGTTGCTCTACGCCTTCACGACGGCGACCATGCATTATGCCAAGGCCGTCGCCCATGCCGCCAGCGGCGACGTGCTGGCAGCGCAAGCCGCGGCGGCGCGGTTTGAAGCGGCAGCGCTGACCGTGCCGGCAACGCGCAAGCTGATGAACAATTTCTGCGCGGACCTGCTGGCAATCGCCCGCGCCATGATGCAGGGCGAGATCGCCTACCGGCTCGGCGACTATGCAACGGCTTTCGCGCATTTACGGCGCTCGGTCGAGTTGGATGACACCCTGCCCTATGACGAACCGTGGGGCTGGATGCAACCGACCCGGCACGCGCTTGGCGCCTTGCTGTTGGAGCAGGGCCAGTTGCAGGAAGCGGCTGCCGTCTATCGCGCCGATCTGGGCCTCGACGCCACGCTGTCGCGGGCTTGCCAGCATCCCAACAATGTCTGGAGTCTGCACGGCTACCACGAATGCCTGCGAAAGCTCGGCCGCATCGCCGAGGCCAGCGCCATCAAGCAACGCCTCGACGTGGCCAATGCGCTCACCGACGTGCCCGTGAAAGCCTCGTGCTTCTGCAAGCAGCCGGCAGCGTAAGGCGGAATAGGCCTCTGGCCGTATGCCGCCGGGTCAATCGGGTCCGGCACTAGAAATTCAGCAGATAGCGTTCGGTTTCTACCGGCGTGACCTGGGCGGCGACGAAGGCGATCTCGCGTTCGGCTTGCTTCATCAGGATCGCCAAACGGTCTTTGCCGATTACACGCTGCATGAACTCGGAGTTCCTGGCCAGTTCGAGCGCGGTATCGAGGTTCATCGGCAAGGGCACCAAGCCAGGGGTCTCATAGGCGTTGCCAAGGGTCGGTGGCCCGAAGGGTTCCATGCCCTGCTCGATACCATCCAGTCCGGCGGCGATGTCGCCGGCCAGCAGGTAATAGGGAT
>JANNSA010000666.1:0-2680 GCA_031402115.1 Hyphomicrobiaceae bacterium
GCCATCCCGCAGGGCAGCACGCCTATTCCGCATCATCCGGTAGATGATGCGGGGCGCGCTCAGGAAAATATCATCAATGCCCAACCAGCCACGACCGAGCCCCGTGGAATAGTGCCCAGCCTGTTGATCAGGAACAACGCAATCGAGAACAAAAGGATTGTGCCCGATGCAGTCTTTGCTATCGCGACAATGTCCGCCAGTGATGCGTAGCGCCACACGCCACTGTTCAAGCCAACGAGCGAGCCGACGATTCCGGCAATGGCCATATACAGCAGTGTCTCGATGGCATATTCGAGAGGGTCGATGGGCCCTAGTCGCACCATTAGCGATATCTGCAGCGCAATCCCGGCAACGATCACATCATGTACGAGCACTGCACCCCTGATGAAAGAGGCGCGATGCGATAATGGAGCGAGCAAACTCAATTTGGGTCTTTCTGCAAGTATATCAAAAATAATTTATGCCAACTACTCGCCCACTATCGCCACTGCAGGGATGTCATGTCAACTGACCAAAAATTGGACGCACAAACCCTGCTCAATCACGTGGGCAAAAATGACGGTTCCTCTGGTGGCATGGACCTGACCCAGAACTGCCAGCAGTGGCGCCAGGCTCCAGCGAAAAAGTACCAACAATGGATTTATCTTGGATCGTCCAGGTCAGTGGCCACATCCAAAAGACCCATACACGTTAAGCACGAGGCTTGGTTCCCAAGCCCCTCGATCAGGTTGAAGGCTTCACCAACGCGGCCCGGTTGATCAGTTTCCAAACGTCGTTCAGCATCAGAGGTTTGACAGCGCCAACCACCTGTGTTCTGCACGGTTGCCGGGTTAAGGGGCGCCGCCATTCTCGTCTCATCTAACCGTGAAGACCGAATATACCTTCGCTCATCGTGCCCATTGATCCGGAAACTTGCTCTGATCGTAAAAAATTTTTCACCGCCGCAAAATTTTGAAAATTGTCTGTTGACGGTCGGCGGCGACCAAGCATTTGATTTTTCGAAGATATTTTTTACACAGCTGGACCATTGCATGCGTTGCATGTTGAGGCTCGGCAACAAGGATTTTGACCAGCATGCTCCCCAACAGGTCGACGCTCCCAACTAAGGTCTTGATCCTCATAACCGAGGATTGGTTTTTACTATCGCACTTCAAGCCGGTGATCCGCGCCCTGATTGCTGGTGGCCACGACGTGGCGGTCGCGACGGCTGTTTCGACTGGTACCGAGATGATCGAAGCGCTCGGCGCCCGTGTCATTCCGTTCAATTTTTCCCGCGCGTCGCAAAACCCGCTTAGGCAAGTCGCATTGGTACTGGGCCTGCGAAAACTAATGCGTTTCGAGTGCCCCAGCGTAGTTCATGCGATTGCATTGAAACCAATCGTGCTTGGCGGCTTGGCGCTTTCTACACGTCGCCCGGCACAGGCGCGTCCAGCGCTTATCATGCACCTAACCGGCGTAGGATTTGTCGGAACCACGACCGGAACAGGGCGAATTTTCCATACGGCAGCTCTGCGACTGATCGCTCACTTCACGCAACGATCTGATACGGTGCTGCTCGTTGAGAATCCGGACGACGCCATTCAAGTCCTGCCCGATCAGGAACGGGGTTACTCCAATGTTGTCGTTCTTGGCGGTGCCGGCGTCGATCTCGATCAATTTCCAGCCACGAAACTACCGACAGCAATCCCACCTTCAGCCGGATATGTCGGTCGTATGGTCTGGACCAAGGGAGTCGATGTCCTCGTCGATGCGCATCGGCGCCTTAAGGATCGCAATGTTGCTCTCAATTTGCGCTTAAGCGGTCTGCCAGACACAGCCAATCCGCGCCCGGTGTCCAAAGCCGATCTCACAGCATGGGGACAAACGGCTGGAATTACTTGGTTGGGCCATAGCGATGATATCGCTGACTTCTGGCGGCACACCAATATCGCTGTCGTGCCGTCGCGCGGCGGCGAGGGTATGCCGCGGGCAATGCTGGAGGCTGCCGCCTGTGGTCGGCCGTTGATCGTGTCGGATGTTCCAGGTTGCCGCCAGTTCGTCAGACATCAGGTCGAAGGGCTGGTCATTCCCCCAGGCAACGCTGCCGCTTTGGCTGACGCCCTTGAGTGTTTGGTTCGCAATCCAGACCTCGCGGCAACACTGGGTAGAAACGCCCGTGCGCGGGTAGCGGAAGGGTTCACGGAGACGCATGTGGAAAAAGCCGTGACAGCGGTCTATCAGCAACTCCTGTCGCCGCACGACTAACGCCCACGGCACATCAACGTTGACCGTTGCATGCTATCTGATCACCTGTGTCGGCTGCCGCGTCTGAGCAGCTCAAGCTCATGGGCGGCGCTGGTGGTCGCGCAAAAGGTACACGACCCAAGCGTTGATTGAGGCGCATCTGTCTATTCACGACGGCATCGAGACCGACAGTGCTTGGCACCTCAGGGTCGATCGAAAATGTCTGTTGGCTCGCAGACGTCAACGTGGGATCGAAACGGACGATCACGCGCAACCTCACTGCATAAATGGGGCAGCGCCACACGAACAAGTGCCGGATTGCCGATAGCCCCTAAAACCAGCTGGGATAGCCCTCAGCAGTCATCGCCCTGCGCTCAAGTGCGGCTATGTGATCCGCAGGGTTCGATAACAAAGCGTGTGACGGCGGCACGCGCATCGCAGATCAGCGGCAGTTTTG
>JANNSA010000667.1:0-4526 GCA_031402115.1 Hyphomicrobiaceae bacterium
GGCGTCTTCGCCGTATCGCACCAGAGGCTGGCGCTGCGGCTCGTTCTGGTGCGATACGGCCTGATGTCGGCCTTTCGCACCCTACCCATTCGCACCAGAGGCTGGCGCCGAGGCTCGTTCTGGTGCGATACGGCCTGAAGACGGCCGTTCGCGCCCGACACAGTCGCAACCCAGTTTGCCGATGCATTCGCAGCGGGCCTTGTTCAAAGTGCCCTTAGTGCGCCCCGCCGCGCGACCGGCGCATCAACCAGAAATAGAGCCAATACGGCAAGATGCGCATGGTCTTCAGGATGACGGCCATTTGCCAGGGGAAGGCGATTTCGAACTTGCGCCGTTCCAGGCCGCGGATGATGCGGTCGGCAGCAGCATCAGGTGTGATTATGAACGGCATCGGGAAGTCGTTGCGCTGCGTCAGCGGCGTGTCGACGAAGCCCGGATTGATGATGCTGATGTCAATTCCCGTGCCGGCCAGGTCCGACTTCAGACACTCGGCGATGTGGATCAGCGCCGCCTTGCTTGAGCCATAGGCAATGCTTTTGGGCAGGCCGCGCCAGCCGGCAACGGAAGCCACCAGGGCGATATGGCCAGCGCGCCGTTCGCGCATCGCCGGAGTCAGGTGCTGCAGCGCCCGCGTCACGCCAAACACGTTGGTGGTGTAGGTGCGCTCGAGCACGGCACTGTCAAAGCGCCCCGATGACATCGGCTCCCACGATCCCGCGTTGAGGATGGCGAGATCAATCGGCCCGAGCGATTGGACAATCTCGCCGTGCACGCGCGCGGTCGCCGCCGCGTCAGTTACGTCGAGCGGGAACGCAAATAGATTAGCCTGGGTGGCCGCCAATTCAGTGAGCTTGTCCGCCGAGCGCGCGGAAATCGCGACCTTGACCCCAGTTCGGGCCAGCTTGAGCGCCAACGAGCGGCCAATGCCAGTGCTGGCACCCGTGATCCACACGACCTGCCACGCCATCCGGCACCGCCTCTTAACCAAGCAATCGTTGTTATCAGACGCCGAGCAGCGGTTGCAGAATGCGCATCAGCCGGCCCTTGTACTTGGCCTGATGCTCGCTGGCGACCAGACAGATACAATCCTCTCCGGCTTCCACCGTCGGCTTGTGCTCGACTTCTTCGTCGAGGTCGGCGACGTCGCCAGGCCCGAAACGGCCAAGCGTATCGGCATAGGCACCGCTCAAAACCAACGTCATTTCGGCGCCGCCATGGCCGTGATCCGGCATGGCGCGGCCAGCGCCGATGCGCATGAGACGCAACTCACCAGTGGCATTCGCGGAAACTGGTAACCGGATCATCTGCACGCCGGGCGCTACGCGGGACCACTTCGCCTCACTCAGTGGGCAGCCAAGCAGGCGCTCCACCGTCGACGGCTGCTGGGTAACCTTGACCGCTATCGGCGCGTCACGATCGAGCAAGCGCATCGCCCGGTCGAGCGCCGCATCACTCATCGCCGCTTCCGGCGCCGCATCGACCAGCGCGCCGCCAACGGCACACAGCCGCGCAACCTCGCTACGGCACTGCGGGCATCGATCAAGATGGGCGGCAACAACGGCGGAGAGGGCTTCTCCGAAAGTACCAGCAGCATAGGCCATGAGCGATGCGGCGTCGGGGTGGTGGCTGATCGTCATGGTCCGTCCTCAAAGGCCTCTCTGATCTTTTGATACGCCAGACGCATACGGGATTTCACGGTACCAAGCGGCAGTTGCAACTTGTCAGCAATCTCCGAATGCGACAAGCCATCCAGATAAGCGAGCTTCACTACGTCGACCTGATCGTTTGGAAGACCTGTGAGTACGCTTTGCATGCGCACTTGGATCTGCTTGGAATTCAAGGTGTCGTCCTGCAACGGCGTGTCGGACGGCTCCTCCATCCGGTCGTCGGTCAATTCCTGCCACGGTACCTCGCGGCGGATGCGGTCAATCCGCAAGTTGCGGGCGATCGTGTAGATCCACGTGGCCGCACTGCCACGGTCGGGTGAGTAGAGCGGCGCCTTGCGCCACACCGTCAGCAAGGTCTCTTGCGCAATGTCTTCGGCCGCTGATGCTTCGGCGCCCTGCCGGATCAGCATGCCCTTGACGATCGGAGCGAAGCCGGTGAACAGCGCCGCGAACGCCTCGCGGTCCCGGGATGCGGCGATGCGGGCGATCAATTGCGCCGCGTCGCGCTTGGGATCGCCGGTGGCGGGCGGGACCGTGGCGAGCGGCGGTAGGGGGGACGGCATCGGGGACGGCATTGGGCGCGCTGGTCCGGCCGGCGCAGGGGCTGCGCCCTCGGCCTCGCCCGGTCCTGCCGGAGCTGATTGCGTCGACTGTTCGCGGCGCGTCGTATCGGTCATCAACATTCCGGCATCAGTTGCAACGATGAACGCATCAGGCAGGTCCGTGTCCGTTGCTTGGTGCCCGGTCGACCCTGCTGTGTTCATCGAATTTGCGCCTTATACCATCGATCTGGACAACACGACACCCAATCCGGGCCCCTACTCGGGCAGCCATTCAAGGCCCATCTGCTGCCGTGGTGCAGCAGCGCGCGCACACAATCAAACCCGGGCGTGTGAACCCAGGCTGCAAACGAAACGCATGTAAGTGGAATAACCATGACGATCATCCATTGGTTCCGCAACGATCTGCGGCTCGCCGACAACCGGGCGCTGTTGGCGGCGGCGCTAAGCGGGCCGGTGCTGCCGGTCTATATTCTCGACGACACGGCGGCGGGCAGCTGGGCGATGGGTGGCGCCAGCCGCTGGTGGCTGGACAAGAGCCTGCGCCGCCTCGACGCGGACCTGCGACGGCTTGGCTCGCGGCTGCTGCTCAGGCGCGGCGATAGCGTCGCAGTGCTGAAGGAACTGGCGGCGGCGGCCGAGGCGACGGCCGTGCACTGGACGCGGAGCTATGAGCCTGGCGCCATGGCGCTGGATCTGCGCGTCAAGTCGGCGCTGACGGTTCTGGGCGTGACAGCCAAGCAGTTCCGCGGCGCGGCGCTGTTCGAGCCGGAGGCTATCCGTACTGGTACGGGCGGCCCGTTCAAGGTCTATACGCCGTTCTCGCGTGCCTGCCGCGCCGCACTGCCACCCAAGCTGCCGGCCGCAGCGCCAACAGTACTAAGCGCCCCAACAGTTTGGCCAGCGAGCGCGGCCTTGGATGACTGGGGCCTGCATCCGGCGCAGCCCGACTGGTCGGCCGGCATGGCCGATACCTTTACGCCCGGTGAAGCCGGTGCGGTGGAGCGGCTGGAACAGTTCCTGAGCGGCCCGGTCGGCCGCTATCGCGACCAGCGCGACATTCCTGGCGTGGCGGGCACCTCGCGCCTGTCGCCGCATTTGCACTTCGGCGAGATCAGCCCGCAAACCTGCTGGCACGCCACTTTCGCGGCCGTGGCGAACAACAACGGCCTGTCGGCGGGGGCTGACAAGTTCATCAGCGAAATCCTCTGGCGCGAGTTCGCCATGCACCTGCTATTCGCGGTGCCGAGCCTGCCCGAGCGCGCCTTCCGGCCGGAATTTGAGGCCTTTCCCTGGTCACCGCAGCCGGGCGCGCTGGCAGCCTGGCAACGCGGCCAGACCGGTTACCCGATCGTTGACGCCGGCATGCGCGAGCTGTGGCACACCGGCTGGATGCACAACCGCGTGCGCATGATCGTGGCGTCGTTCCTGATCAAGGACCTGCACATCTCCTGGCAGGACGGCGAGGCCTGGTTCTGGGACACCCTGGTCGACGCCAACCTCGCCAACAATGCCGCCGGCTGGCAATGGGTGGCGGGCTCCGGGGCCGACGCCGCGCCGTTCTTCCGCATCTTCAACCCGATCACGCAAGGGCTGAAGTTCGACCCCGACGGCGCCTATGTGAAGCGCTGGGTGCCGGAATTGGCGCGGCTGCCAGCGGAGCATGTGCACGCGCCCTGGCTGGCGCCACCGCTGCTGCTGGCAGGCATTGGGGTGAAGCTGGGGGAGACGTATCCGCAGCCAATGGTCGATCACGCGGTGGCGCGCGAGCGATCGCTGGCGGCGTTCCAGGCGATCAAGGGGCCGGCAGTGTAGGGGCGACCCAATGCCACGGCTATGGCAGTAGTTCCAAGCCCGGAGCGCTCGCACTCCATCCGAAGCAGAATCGCCCCTGGCGCTGAGCGCGATGAAGTTGGGACAGTCAGCACAACACGTGAACCACTACGGTGCGGTTGCGCGCCGTTGTAGGGTGCGAAAGGCCTTCTTCAGGCCGTATCGCACCGAAACCGGCCGTGGTCGCCAGCCTCTGGTGCGATACGGCCTGAAGAGGGCCTTTCGCACCCTACGCATCCGCAACCGAGTTTGCTGATCAATTCGCAGCGATCATTGTTCGAAGTGCCCTCAATCGAATTGGTATACTGTCCCCAGGTTTTTGCGAATTGGTATACTGTCCCCAGGTTTGGGCCCAGGTTTTTGGGTATACTGTTCCCAGGTTTTTCCAGGTTTTTGTAGCACGCATCTCGCCAACGGCGTTGTTGCGGAAATTGTCGATGGTTGGCCGTCGAGTGATGTCGCGTCG
>JANNSA010000668.1:0-6044 GCA_031402115.1 Hyphomicrobiaceae bacterium
TGGCAGGTGGGCGCGCGATTGCAATAGAAGCGCGGGCCGATCGTGCGCAGTTGGTCCGCGCCAACGCGACGGCATTTGGTGTGAGCCATCATTTGACTGTCGTCGAAGCTCAATCGCCAGTGGCGCTGGAAAGCCTCCCGCGACCTGCCGCTGTCTTTGTCGGTGGTGGCGCGGATGCATCTCTGTTTGAACGCCTTTGGAATCTAATGCCGGTTGGGACCCGTCTCGTTGCCAACGCGGTGACACTTGAGACGGAGGCCTTGCTTTTGGCGCAACACAAACAACGCGGGGGCGAATTGATGAAAATTGAACTTGCACACGCAGCCCCGCTCGGATCGAAGCGAGGCTGGGTCGCCTCACGTCCCCTCATTCAATGGAGCGTTAACAAGTGAAAATTGCCGGGCTCGGGTTCAGGTCAGCAGCCGATGTTGCCTCACTGCGTGACGCACTGGCTAGCGCCGGGGGCACCCACGGCGTAACAGCGCTGGCGACCCTGGAAGACAAGGCCGGTGCACCGGCACTCCAGGCCCTGGCCGCCGAACTGGCGCTACCAGTTTACGGCGTGACGCCCGCAGCAATGGCGATGGTTGTGACACTGACGCAATCAGATCGGGTCGCCGCCCACTTTGGCGTCGGCAGCGTGGCCGAAGCCGCAGCGCTGATTGTGGCGGGTCCTGCGGCGCGCCTGCTTGGTCCGCGCGTCGTCTCGGGCGACGGCATGGCGACAGCTGCAATCGCTCAGGGAGCCGATTCATGACGGTGCATTTCATCGGCGCTGGACCAGGCGCACCCGACCTCATCACCATCCGCGGCCGCGATTTGATTGCCGCGAGCCCCGTTTGCTTATTCGCAGGATCGCTCGTTCCAGCGGCTTTACTGCGCCACTGTCCCCCTGGTGCTCACATCGTCGATACGGCACCCTTATCGTTGGACGAAATCATCGCAGAGATTACCGGGGCTCATGCTGCCGGATCAGACGTTGCTCGCCTGCATTCAGGCGATGTTTCGATTTGGTCGGCCATGGGGGAACAACTGCGTCGTCTCAGGGATTTGGGCATCCCCTATGATGTCACGCCGGGAGTGCCCTCGTTTGCGGCAGCAGCCGCCGCACTCGGCGCGGAGCTAACTTTGCCCGGTGTTGCCCAATCCGTCGTCCTCACGCGAGTCGCCGGTCGGGCTTCGGCGATGCCGCCGCACGAGCAATTGGCAGCGTTCGCTGCCACGGGGGCAACGCTTGCGATCCATCTGTCGATCCATGTGCTCGAAGCCGTGTTGGCCGAACTCACACCGCACTATGGTGCTGATTGTCCGGTGGCCATAGTCTGGCGTGCCAGTTGGCCCGATCAACGCATCGTTGTGGCAACTCTTTCAACTCTTGATTCAGATGTCTCCGCCCAGATGGAGCGTACGGCCTTGATCCTGGTTGGCCGGGCCATCGGTGCTCGAGATTTCGACGAGAGCCGCCTTTATGCGGGCGACTATGACCGCCGTTTTCGACCGGTCGGAGCCCTTCCCCGTTTTCCGGAGAGCACATGAGACCGCCGGGGCTTCTTATTGCAGCACCCGCGTCAGGGACTGGCAAGACAACCGTGATGCTCGGATTGTTGGCGGCGTTTCGTCAGCAAGGCCTTGTAGTGCAACCATTTAAAAGCGGCCCGGATTACATCGATCCAGCGTTTCACTCCGCAGCTGCCGGACGTCCGTCTTACAACCTTGATAGTTGGGCGATGACGGCTGATCGCATGGGGGCGATGATCCAAGCAGCCGAAGGCGCAGACCTCGTTCTCGCCGAAGGTTCGATGGGATTGTTCGATGGCGTTGCGATCCCAGGCGAGGCGGGGTCGGGCGCGAGCGCCGACGTTGCAGCCCTGATGGCTTGGCCGGTCGTCCTGGTGCTGGATGTTTCGGGGCAGGCGCAGTCGGCTGCAGCGGTGGCGTTAGGGTTTGCAGCGATGCGCCCGGATGTTCAGCTCGCCGGTGTGGTGCTCAATCGCGTTGCCAGTCCTCGCCATGAGGCGCTGGTGCGCGCGGGCATGGCGGCGGCCGGCATTACCGTGTTTGGTGCCTTACCGCGCCGACCGGGAATTGCTCTGCCAGAACGGCACTTAGGCCTCGTGCAGGCTGAGGAACAACCCGAGCTTGCCAAGATTTTGGAAGTCATGGCTACCTTCGCGTCGGAGCATATCAATCTGGGGGCCATGCGGGCCAGCGCGAGCGGTAGCGTTGCAATCCAGGACAGGCAAGGGCCCTGCCTTAGACCGCCAGGGCAGAGGATCGCTCTCGCCCGTGATACCGCGTTCTCCTTCGTGTATCCTCACCTGTTGCAAGCATGGCGGGCCGCTGGCGCCGAGATCGTACCGTTTTCACCGCTGGCCGACGAAGTTCCAGACCCAGCAGCGGACGTGTGCTGGCTGCCAGGAGGTTACCCCGAATTACATGCGGGACGTCTCGCAGCGGCTGCCAAGTTTCGCACCGCCCTGCGCCGATTCGCAATGACCAAGCCGTTGCACGGTGAGTGCGGCGGGTACATGGCTATGGGGGCCGCACTGGTGGATGCCGACGGCTTGCACCATGAAATGGCGGGGTTATTTGGCCTTGTGACATCGTTTGAAAAGCGCCGTATGCATCTTGGCTATCGGCTGGCAGCTCTTAAAGCGGCCATGCCCGGCCATAATGGTGGTGCGCGGCTTAGGGGGCACGAGTTCCATTACGCGACGATAATCGAACAACCCGATGCGCCGTTAGCGCACGTGTGTGATGCGACCGGCGCAAGCGTGTCCGAAACGGGATCGCACGTAACATTTGCCGGTGGCGGCCGTGCAACCGGCACCTTTTTCCATGTCATCGCAGAGGCTACATGAACGGATTTGTATCTTTCGTTTCTTCTGGTCCGGGCGATCCAGAACTGCTGACCTTGAAAGCCGTCACACGTCTTCAGGCAGCGGATGCCGTGCTGTTTGACGATTTATCGTCGGGACCAATTTTATCCTATGCGCGTCAGGGTGCTGAACTCGTGAACGTGGGTAAGCGCGCTGGACGCCCATCGCCGACACAAATAGAGGTCAGCCGACGGCTGGTGGCCCATGCAGAAAATGGGCAAAGAGTGGTCCGTCTGAAATCCGGTGACGGCGGCATTTTTGGCCGACTCGAAGAAGAGATCCTGGCCGTTTGCGCTTCCCAAATAGCCTATGAGATCATTCCAGGCGTCTCCACGGCCTGTGCCGCTGCAGCGGCTGCCGGAATTCCATTGACCAGGCGCTTGACGGCGCGCCGCGTGCAATTTGTCACCGGACACGACGCGACCGGCGCGTTGCCTGACGGCTTGAACATGGCAGCATTGGCTGACCCTGCAGCAACAACCGTCGTGTTCATGGGTAAGCGGACGTTTGCCCAGTTTGCGCGGCAGCTCATCGCTGCGGGATTACCTAAAACAACGCCCGCGCTTTTCGCCGAATCTGTCAGCAGGGTCGACCAGCGCCTTATCCGTTCAACAGTCGTGGATCTCGCAGCCAGCCTGTCAACGCTCAATAGCCCTGCGCCGGCGCTCATCATCTATGGAGCGCTTGCAGACGCGCCTCACTTGTCGGGTCTCGACCTGCTCAAGGCTGGTTGACTTGGCCTCTGCCGGCTGTCACTTGTCATAACGTCGGTTCCTCGCGGCACCAAAACCAAGAGGATCAAAAGGGAACGCGGTGAGGTGTAGCCATCAGGCGCCAACTCCGCGACTGCCCCCGCAACTGTGAGCGGTTAGCCGCCCTGATTTGCACCACTGGCCTCGTTTCGGGCTGGGAAGGTTCAGGGAAGCAACGATCCGCAAGTCAGGAGACCTGCCGACCGGTGCCTAGGCACCGCCATCAAACGCCGTTAATTCGGCACGTATCAACGTCCGTCGGGGATGACGGTCAGGAGAGCACACATGCACATAGAGCCGGGCTTGGTCGACAGCACGAAAATAATCTTGAGTTATGCGACCGCCGCTGCAGCTGTTGGTGTCACGATGAAATGCGTCGTAGCTGCGATCGGCGATAAGGGCGTGATCTCGCTCGTGGCCCGCAGTCTGATGGCCGCTGTCGGCACGTTTGTTTTTTTTGAAGTTATGCCGCACTTTCCAGTTGGCGTTTCAGAAGTGCATTTCATCCTTGGTTCGACGATGTTCCTCATCTTGGGGGCTGCACCATCAGCGGTCGGATTGGCGATGGGACTGCTGTTTCAGGGGCTGTTTTTTGCGCCACATGATCTCCCTCAATATGCAATGAACGTTACAACGCTTTTGGTTCCACTTTTTGCACTCCAAAGCGCGTCAAAGCGGATCATTGCGCCGGGAACGGCCTATGTTGATTTGGAGTATCGGCAAGCACTTGCCCTCTCAACCGTGTTTCAGGCAGGCGTTGTCGCTTGGGTTGCGTTCTGGGCAATTTACGGCGCAGGCCTTGAAACTCAAAACCTGGCTGCAATAGCGACCTTCGGTGCCGCATATATGAGCGTCGTTTTGGTCGAGCCGCTTGCTGATCTTGCCGTGCTCGCGGCGGCTAAAGCACTCCGTAGCGTTCTGAATAGTTCTGCCTTTGTGACCCCGAGGCTGTTTCTGCCGGCTTGAAGCCTGCCCGGGAGCGGCTGCGCGGCTCCAGGTTGGAGCCGCGTTTCCATAAGGTGCTAGATGATCAAACTGAACTTGGTCGGTATTGGCACCGGGAACCCCGAGCACCTGACGCTCCAGGCTATTCGAGCGCTGAATGGCGCCGATGTGATTTTAATCCCACGCAAAGGCTCCGAAAAAAGCAGCCTAGCCAAACTCCGTCGTACTATTTGCTCAGATATCATAACGAACCCGTCGACACGACTCATTGAATTCGATCTTCCGCAACGGGATCAAGATAACGGCAGTTATACGTGCGGCGTTGACGATTGGCATGACGCGATCGCCTCTATATGGGCCGAAGCGATTCGCGAGCATTTGCCCAGCGGTGGTTCTGTTTCTTTTATGGTATGGGGCGATCCGTCTTTGTTTGATAGCACGATGCGCATTGCCGATCGGCTCGATCCGGTGCCGTTGGTTCAAGTCATACCCGGTATCACCTCGATTCAGGCTCTGACGGCGTCGCATGTGATGCCGCTCAATGAAATCGGTGCGCCGTTCCTCGTTACAACGGGAAGACGCTTGCGGAATTCCGGATGGCCATCTTGCGCCGATACGTTGATCATTATGCTGGACGGAGACTGTGCCTTCCAACACTTGAATCCGACGGGAGTCACGATCTGGTGGGGTGCCTATGTTGGGATGCCAGAGGAGATTATACTGTCTGGATCGCTTGCAGATACCGGACCCCGGATTATATCGGCCCGTGCCGAGGCTCGCGCTCGACATGGTTGGCTCATGGACATATATATTCTGAAACGCACGCCGCACACGGAGTAACACAGTAAACAATTCATAGTTCGAACCGTGGCGCAAGGCACGATGAAGCAACAAACGGACGTGGCTCGAACTCGCCTACTTGGTATCAGCCGCCAATCGGTCAGGGTCCGCTTTGCGATATTGCATTTTGATGCGGTGCATCAACGGAGTAACGGAATTAGTTCCCTCCTGGTCCGTCTCAAAAATGAGAACGGATTCGGTCCCGGGCATTAAGCTGCCATCGCCGACGAGACCTGTTTAAAGTGAGAATGGTGCGGTGCACACGTCACTTCTCAACGTGTCGCGCAAATTTGCAACTGTGTGTTGAGCACCGGCACTGGGTCCGGAATGGGTCAAGACCACCGTTTTCGCCGAGTTATGATCGCGCCCGCACCTCCTCCGAAAGCCGACGCAGAGGCGTACGTTTGGCCTATCCAACGCGATAGCCCTAGCTGCGGAAGTCGCGGGCGCGAGGGTCAAACGTCGAGACGGGCCATGTGCCGCCCACAACGCATCGCCTCTGATGATGCGCCGCACAAAGCCAGAAAATCCCAGAACCACTCATTTGCTGACCATTAGTCGGCAACACGCGAAGCGACGCCGACCGTGTCCGTAATTGGATGTAGTGCGTCGAGTACTCAGATGTCGA
>JANNSA010000669.1:0-3002 GCA_031402115.1 Hyphomicrobiaceae bacterium
CGCTCCGGGTGCGCCGTATCCGAAGCTGGAGAACGAGAAGCCTCAGGGCGTCACGATCAACGTCGACGAGCTGATCAAGTCCTGGCCGTCAACCCCGCCGAAGAAGGGCTGATCGTCGGGTTTGGGTTGAAGAGACTGTGACGGAAAGGGCCCCCATGGGGGCCTTTTGCTAGGTGGCGGGTGTGGGTGCTGGACAAAGCTGAGATAGTTGACCTGCCTTGCGGCAACAGTGAGGGCAGTGCAACTAAGGGGATGCGCCAATCAGTCGTTTCCTTTGGCGCGTCTCGGGTCGAATTTCGTAGGTCCAGAACCGATCCTAACGCGTAGTGTCTTCGTAGTTCGGTGCAACTAAAACGGTTCGGAAACTGCAGTAGCCGGCCTAGTCAACAACAAGGCGTATCCAATGCTGAAATCGTCATGGCGGTCTGTGATGGACCCAGATCAGAATGCGCTATCGAGCTTGCCAAAGCCCGTTAGGTTCCAGCTCATGGTTGTGCTTTCCCTGATGTGGTCGGCCATTTTCTGCGCCAACGCCGGATTGCTCATCTGGTTGCCCGGCTACGTTGTTGCGCACGTGGTGCTCATCTTCTTCGGCTTGTTTGGCACGAGAATGTTGTTCCGCGCCTCGCGCGCTCGCGCACCCGTCTTGGCCAAGGACACAGAGCGAAGGCCGTGATGCAAAGTTCGATAGAACAGTTGATGCTAGATCCGATAGTTGGCGCTCTGCTGGTTGCCAGCGGAATCGTCTTCGCACTTTACGTTGTCCTTGTCCGCCCGCAATTGGGCCGATTAGCCGATCATTTGGCGTTTGTTGAATCTCTCAAAGTCGGCGATTACATCGTTACAGGCGGCGGCCTCATCGGCCAAATCGTCCGCTGTGACGAGGCCGTCGTGACCGTTTCGCTGGGCGATGGTGTTACTGTCGATGCTGTGCGTTCCACTATTAGTAGTTTTGCGCCGGCCCGCTACGGCGCCTCAGCCCAAGTTTAGATTCATCTACACGTTGTTTAACGTGGCTCGGGTTGCTCAGGGTCATGAGCGCTGTCGTAGTTTGGCCGTCGCACACTTCAACCGCGCAAGCTTGATCGCCCCAGCGTCAATTTTGATTGTCCCCCTTGTCGTATCGAAAGCGCGCCGAGCTTCCTCGTAGCCGGCGGTCTGCGCTTAGATCACCCCGCGCGGGTGAACTGCCAGTACAGGATGAGAAGGGGAGACACTGTTCATGTTCCCGCAACACGGCCGTATCGATCCCCGTACGGCTGCTGACGGCGAGGAAGAACAATGTCGCCCCGCCCTTTGAACTGAGTGTTCCACACCGGTCCTGCCAATTCATCCAACTACGCCATTGTGCGCAAGAGCCATTCAGCTGATGCTGGCTGCTCCTGGCTTATTGACTGGATTTAGATCGGCGCCCGCAGATTGGATCATTGTCGTGGTGGATCGTTGGTTGCATTGCCGAGGCGGTTGGCACCGGCTGTTCATTAGCCTCGTGGCGCTCGCTCCGGCGCTCACCTCTGCCGCGTCCGCCCGGGCCCAATCACCCGCTCCGCCAGCGTGCACCCGCCCGGCGATGATCGTGTTCGATGGGTCGGGCTCGATGATGGCGACGACGGCCGGGCAGTCGCGGCTGCAATCGGCGAAGCTGGCGATGGCGCGGGTCGTGCCGCCGGTGAGCGCCATCCGGCCGGTCGGGCTGACCGTCTATTCCGGCAATTTCGACAAGTGCGATAATGTCCGGCTGCTGGTCGCGCCCATGCTGGGCAGCGGCCCGGCCATCGTCGCCGCGCTCAACGATGTTCAGCCCGGTGGGGCGACGCCGCTGGGCGCTGCAGTCCGGCGTGGCGTCAGCTATTTCCGCGAGCGAGCCGACGCGGCTACGCTGGTCGTAGTGACTGATGGCGAGGAGAACTGCGGCGACAACATCTGCCAGCTGGCCGATGAGATCAGCCAAAGCCAGCCGCCGCTGCAAGTCCATGTGATCGGCTACGGGCTCGACACCAGGCAAGAGCGATCGCTGCGCTGCCTGTCGAGCCGCAACAATGGGCTTTACACGACGGTCAATTCGACCAGCGAACTTACGGATGCGCTGCAACTGGCGCTCGGTTGTGGGGCGGTGTCGCAAGGGCCGGCGTGGCGGGCTTTCGCAGCAGTGACGCGCCGTCGCTGAGCAACGCCCGATCGCACGTGTTCGAGCGCAACCACCCATGGGCCCAACCACTCATGGGCAGAGTGTTGAAACAAATTTCGCTCCCTGTGACGCACCTCACAGCGCGGGTGCCAGCCGGCTCCTAGGGTCATCACATCGGCGGGGGCAACCCGGCCGGCAACGACAAACCTCAAGGAGCCTATCATGACCCTCCGCACACTCGCCGCTTCGGCTGTCATCGGCGTGCTCGCCACGGCTTTCGTCGCCGGCTCGGTCGCCCCCGCTGAGGCCGGCAATCGCCATGGCTTCTTCTTTCACAAGCGCCCGATCATCGTTTTTGGTGTTGGCCGGTACATCTCAGGCGGCGGCTCGTGCTACTGGCTGAAGCAGAAAGCCCTTCGGTTCGACAGCTCGTATTGGTGGAACCGCTACTACAACTGCCGCGACAATCGGTTCTATTGAGTGACGCCGCGAGGTGCCGGGCCACGGGCTTGGCGCCTCGCTTACTCTCCTGACGATCCGATTTCCTCGATTCGCGTCAGCTGGTGCACCGTCAGGCGGCCTTGTGTCTGGCTGACGATGCCGGCGGTGGACCAGCGCGACATCGCCCGGTTCAGGCTCTCGCGGGACATCATGGTCCACTGCGCCAGTTCGCCTTGTGACAGCTCGATTGCTACCTCGATGCCGGCTGGCACTGGCCGGCCGTGGTCCTGCGCCAGATGCATCAAGATGCGCGCCAGCCGCTGCGGCCCCGAGCAGAGGGCGGCGTCCTCCATACGAGCGATAACCCAACGCAGACGCCGGCACAGGAACTCGATGACGTTGCTGGCCAGTTGCGGATCGTGCCGCATGGCCT
>JANNSA010000670.1:0-2092 GCA_031402115.1 Hyphomicrobiaceae bacterium
GTCAGGCGGTCAATCTTGTAGACGACCACAACATCAATCTTGCCCAGAGCAATGTCGGCCAGCAGCGCCTTTAGGCCCGGTCGCTCCATCGAACCGCCAGAGAACCCGCCATCATCATAGCGGTCGGGCAGCAGCTTCCAACCTTCGCTTGCCTGACTTTTCACATAGGCTTCGCCCGCCTCGCGTTGGGCATCAAGACTGTTGAACTCTTGTTCCAGACCCTCGTCAGAGCTTTTGCGCGTGTATACGGCACAGCGTTTTGGCGTCGGCTTCATGACTTGCTATCGCGCAGGCCAAAGAAGCGAGGACCGTTCCAGCGTACGCCTGCAATTGCGGTCGCTGCCGCGGATAGACTGCGATAGTATTTGCCGCTGTGCAGGAAGCCCTTGTCGGTGACCTCTACCTCGACCTCCTGCCCATTCCAGATGCGTTGAAATTTGGTACCGACGCCGAGCGAGAGACCTTCCGCTTGCGGCGCGCTCACCTGCCGAAGCAGGCGCTTGGTATCGGTATCCAGCCCGCCATAAGCGGCTGCCTGTATCCTCCATGCGAGCATCAATCTAACCATCTCGGGCGAACGCGCCGGTGGTGGCGGGCCAAAATGGGCCCGCCAAATATCGCGTAATCCATCAAGGCCGAGATGCTGTAGCGTCTCGACCTTCTGCTCCACACTGTTCGTCATGCCGCTTGGACAATCTTGTAACGGCGCACGCCACCAGTTTTATCACTGGTGACCTTATAGCCCTTCTTTTTGAGGCTGGTGAGGAATGCGCGTGTCGAGTGATTTAGCCAGTTTGCGAGGATGGACATTTCTTCGAGGCTTGCGCCCTCCTCGCGCGATAGCAGTTCGACGACCTGCAAATGTTTGGTTGGCATTGCGGCAGGTTTGTCGTCTGTGGTCACCGGTGAGGTGGTTTCAGTGTTCTTAGTCATGGGTGATCTCCTGTAGGGAGCGACACTGTGCCGCCCCTACCACCCAAAGCCCGGTTGATCGGTCAACCAGGGATTGCGGCTGATGCTGGCCGCGATTCAGCGAGCACAGCAATGCTCAGCTTTGCAGCGAAGTCGAATGGAATGTGTAAAAATCAGATTCACTGAAGTCGTTTCAGTGCTCGATAAACTGTTCGATTTGGACGTTCATTCCACGTGCTTGCCGGTTTGGCAGCCTTGAGCCTTAGCCGTTCGGTAATGTCACATCGACATCGTCAGGCATCTTCAGACCGTAGATTTCGCAAGCCGTCCTTATGATGCCCATCTTAGTTCGATTGGCGATGTTAAGCCCAACCAGCCAGTCCGGCGCAATCTCCGCGGCCCGGGCAAGGTGTGGCTTAGCTGGATTTATCTCAGCCGGAGTCCGCGCGATGTGGTTGACCTTCGTACCACTAACCGCGCGAGCGAGCTCTGGGATGCGACCGCGGTCACGAGCCACGATCGCACTAAGAATATCAACCAGTGCAATGCTCGCATTGGGAACTTTGCGCTCCTGCCCGTCAAGGACGTACGTTACTGCGCGATCCGTTGTGGCTGCTTCCTTCGGGATGGATGCCGGAACTGCTTTTGACGTTCCAGTCACGGCCGCCGATTGCTTCGAATCCACCCGGACATCGAGGGCAGATTGGTACGCCGGTGGGTGCTCGCGTCCAACACTGCCGGGCGCGAGTGTCTTAAGGAAAGCTATAACCTCAGCCGCCGCCGGCTTGTACCCGCAAAGTGCCTCGGCCTTGTCGGTGAGTGCCTCAACTACTTGATCGTGGGCCTCGTCCGCCAATTCACGCCATGCTTTAGGCAGGAGATTGACGGCCTCGCGGTTGCGCGTTGCGTCGCGGTGATCGCGCTGCGCGTCTTCGAACGCGCTTTGATCACGAACCCGATCCCGCGACAGATAGCGCTGCAGCATCTGCTCGCATTTAGCAGGCTCACGATCATCAAGCTGTAATCGGTAAACGCGCCGGTCTTCGTAGCTGCCGTGCCCTGCCGGTAGGTAGAAGCTCCATTCGCGGCCGTCGGTCAGGACACAAAGCGATACGCCTTGATGGAAACAATATTCGAACAGCTGGCGATCCCCGGCCATTGCCCGGCCTACCTGCTTAAC
>JANNSA010000671.1:0-2717 GCA_031402115.1 Hyphomicrobiaceae bacterium
GCAAAGCCGAGCTCGGCTACTGGCTGGGTCCGGCGTGGTGGGGACGTGGTTTCGCGCTCGAGGCGGCGGCGTGCGTGATCGCGCATGGTGGCAGTCATGACGATATTGACTGCTTCACCGCGAGCTATTTCATCGACAATCCGGCCTCAGGCAAGGTATTGACCCGGCTCGGCTTCCGGCAGGTCGCGCGGCGCCGGATCCATTGCCCGGCGCGCAACGGACCCGTCGACGCCATAGCCTGCGACCTGCAGGTGTCGCTGCCCACGGGGACGCGCCGGCCACTCAAATCGTGGCTGCCACGTACCCTGCGCCGCGCCATTCAAGCGGTCGCGCCCTGACAGCCAAAACTCGAGTTGCATGCGCTATGAAGTTTCTTGACCAAGCAAAAATCTACCTGCGCTCCGGTGATGGCGGTCCCGGTTGCATCGCTTTCCGGCGCGAGAAGTTCCTGGAGTTTGGCGGCCCCAATGGCGGCGATGGCGGTCACGGCGGCCATGTCTATGCCGAGTGCGTGGCTAACCTCAACACACTGATCGACTTCCGCTACCAGCAACATTATCGCGCCCGCAATGGCGAACACGGCATGGGCAGCGACAAGCACGGCGCCAACGGCCTGGACGTCACCATCAAGGTGCCGCCGGGCACGCAAGTTTTCGCCGAAGACAATGAAACGCTGCTGGCTGACCTGACCAAGCCTGGCGAGAAGATCAGGCTAGCGCGCGGCGGCAATGGCGGTTTCGGCAATGCCTATTTCAAGACCGCGACCAATCAGGCGCCGCGCCGCGCCAATCCGGGCGAACTGGGCGAGGAACTGACGCTGTGGCTGCGGATGAAGATGATCGCCGACGCCGGGCTGATTGGCCTCCCCAACGCCGGCAAGTCGACCTTCCTGGCCGCCGTCAGTGCCGCCAAGCCCAAGATTGCCGACTACCCGTTCACCACTCTGCACCCTGGCCTCGGCGTTGTGCGCGCCGGCGAGGTCGACTTCGTGCTGGCGGACCTGCCAGGGCTGATTGAAGGCGCCCATGAAGGCGCCGGCCTTGGCGACCGCTTCCTTGGGCATGTGGAACGTTGCCGCGTGCTGCTGCACTTAGTCGACGTACACAATGAAGACGTGGTGGAAGCCTACCACACCGTGCGGCGCGAATTGAAGGCCTACGATCCTGAATTGGGCCGCAAGAAAGAAGTGCTGGCTCTGTCGAAGTGCGACTCCGCCGATCCTGAACTGATCGCCGAGAAATCCGCCGCCCTGCAGAAGGCCGCTCGCAAAAAGCCGCTGGTGCTGTCGGCCGTATCGCGCCTCGGCTTGGAGGCAGCGCTGTATCGGCTTACCCGCGAAATCGCTGGCCGCACCGGGCAGAACGACGAACTCGATCAGGAAGTCGGCTGGCGGCCGTGATTAACGGCGCGCGATCATTGCCGAGAGCGGCGTGATTGTCTCGAAACGGGCGCTGACCCAGGCCGAAATCAGTGCCCCGGCATAAGCCAGCAAGAACGGCAGCACGGTCACTGCCCAACCGCCCAATATGGCTTCGCTCATCCGGTCCCTCCACGCCTGGTATTGCCCAGGATGCGCTCGCGATCGTTTGCGTTATATTGCGCGAAGCGGACGCTATTTTGCCATGGATAACAACAGCCTGCCTGGTGATCCACGGTGGGGCGGTGCTGGTCCCGCTGGCGCTCCGCGATCACCTTTCCAGCGGAAATCCATTGCTGCCTGCGTTATTCGCGTATTCACTTATAGAGCGTGCCCAGGATTTTCACGCCGAACCCAGGAGATTGCCATGCTGAGAACAGTCACCGCGCTCGCGTTTGCATGCGGAATTGCGCTCGCGATCTCGCCAGCGCTTGCCAAGAAGGATAAGCGGCTGCCGTGCGGCGACTACGACGGAGCGCCGTCGCACAATGATTGCCGGCCGCTGCCGAAGAAGCAGAAGGAAAAGTGCGACAAGATCAAGAAGAAGTACGACACGATCGCCGAGGACGCCAATTTCGACGCCGACGTCTTTCTCGACGATCCGCAGTACCTGAAGCTCACCAAGAAGTACAAAGCCTGCGTGTTTGAGAAGTAGCTCCGCGCTTGCAGCCTTCATTGCGCGGCGGCTGCGGTCGCGGTGACACGCCAGATGACGTTGCCGACATCATCGGCGACCAGGATTGCCCCTGCCTTGTCGACGGCAACACCGACGGGCCGGCCGCGCGCTACGTCGCCCTCGCGAAACCCCGTAAGAATTTCTTTGGGCAACCCGGTTGGCCTGCCGTTGGCGAACGGCACCATGATCACCTTGTAGCCACTCGGCGGCGACCGGTTCCATGAGCCATGCTGGCCAATCACGGCGCCCTCGATGCCGCCGAAGCGGTGAAACACGAGACCCAGCGACGCGGTGTGGGGACCCAAGGCGTAATCTGGCACGATGGCCTTGGCGACCAGGTCTGGCTTTGGCGGCGACACCCGGCTGTCCACGTGTTGGCCGTAGTAACTGTAGGGCCAGCCATAGAAGCCGCCATCCCGCACGGAAGTCAGGTAGTCCGGCACCAAATCGCTACCGAGTTCGTCGCGCTCGTTGACTGTCGTCCAGAGTTCACCGGTTGTCGGCTCATGGGCCATCCCTACTGGATTGCGCAAACCGCTGGCGAACACCCTTGACTTGCCTGTGGCCAGGTCAACGGCCAGAATCGCTGCGCGTTCGACTTCGTTCTCGAGTCCATTTTCACCG
>JANNSA010000672.1:0-11235 GCA_031402115.1 Hyphomicrobiaceae bacterium
TATCGCCAGGCACAAATCCTGGTGACGGGTGATAATTTCGGCTGCGGTTCGAGCCGCGAGCATGCGCCATGGGCCTTGCTCGACTTCGGCATCCGCTGCGTCATTGCCACCAGCTTCGCCGACATATTCTACAACAACTGCTTCAAGAACGGCATCTTGCCGATCGTGCTGCCGCAAGCTGATGTCGACAAGCTGATGGACGACGCCCGGCGCGGCGCCAACGCCACCGTCACGATCGATCTGGCGGCGCAGGAAATCCATGGTCCCGACGGCGGCCTGATCCGCTTCGACATCGACCCATTCCGCAAGCACTGCCTGATCAATGCTCTTGATGACATCGGTCTGACGCTGGAGAAGGCCGCCGCCATCGACGCCTTCGAGGCCAAGGCAGCAACCCAGCGGCCGTGGATTTAAAGGCCCGATTGGTCGTCACCCAAGCCGGGCGGAAATCTGGCGTTTGACCTCATCCTTGCTGGCGTCGGCGGCAGCGAGGATTTCCTCGGCGCGGAAAAAGTCCATGCCGCCGAACCTGCCGATATCGGGCCGGATCAGGATGTCGGGCGCCTGTTCCTTCAGTTTCTCGCGCACCAGCGATCGCAGCACGATCTGCGCCGCGCCGAGCCAGGTCTCCGTGGACGTTGGCAACGGCCGGTGTGTGCGCCGTGGCGGGTCACCCGTCACGTCGACAGCGAGCACCGTGTCGCAGCGGCCAGCAATCACATCAAATGGCGTCGGGTTGACGAAGCCGCCGTCGATCAGGATGCGATCGCCGATCTGCACAGGCTTGAGCAGCGCCGGCAACGCGGCACTGGCGGCGATCGCCGGCAGCAAGGGACCCGACGAGAACAGCACCTGTTCCTCGGCATAAAAGTCGGTGGCGACGGCGATCAGCGGGATCTTCAGCGCCTCGAATTCGAGCGGTACGACGTCGGGCAGCAGGATTTCGATCAACGTCTCGCCGTTGAACATGGCTGGCGTGAACGGATTCCATAGAGCCGTCACGGCGCCCGGCCAGCGCAGAGCGATGCGCCTGAGCACTTCAGTGCGGTTGCCAAACAGGTGCAGGGCGAAACCGCGCATGTCCCTGGCCGGCATGCCAGAGGCATAGACTGCACCGATGATGGCGCCGATCGAAGTGCCAGCGATCACCGCAGGGTGCACGCCCAGTTCATCAAGGGCCTCGAGCACGACAATGTGCGACAAGCCACGCGCTGCACCGCCGCCGAGCGCCAGCCCGAGGCGATGGCCCGAAATTGCGGCGCGCGGGACGATCGTTGTGCGTTCCGTCATGGCGGCCACCCCGTCACTCATTCAGCATCACCTAAGATAGGCTCGCCAATCGTGACGGAAAGACCCATTGCTCAAGCGCTATGGCTCCTCGACGAACACGCTGCGAATGCGCGTCAACAGTTCGTCCGAAACTTGCTCAAGTGGCCGGTCAATGTTCTTCTCGCACGCGGCTCCGGGCGAGTCCGCCTTTGGGCACAGTGTAACCTGATAGCCGCGCTGCACGCGCACCGACTCCGTCTTGTCGGCAAAGCCCAGCTTCGTCAGATTGTTGGTGCCAAGATTCCACAAGCAGAACTCCTCACCCGTAAAGCTGGAGCCGTTGTATAGGCAGGCATAGGGCGCACCGGCATTGCCGCCATCTTCGACAATGAAGCCTTTCTTGTCGAAGTCGTAGCCGGGCGTTTTGTCCTTAGCCTGTTTGGCGGCGATGCCTTCCTCATCATTGCTGCCGCTTTCTTCTGCTGGCCGGCTCTCCGCATCCTTATCCCACACCGTGAAGGATGAGATGCGATCGTTCCAACTTTTGCTGGTGGATTCGATGGTGTTCTCAAAGACCTTGCAGTCCCCGCCGCCGTTGGGGTTCTCGCACACTTCGACGACGACCCCACTGCCCATCTTCAGGGAAGAAACCGCGTCGTCGAACCGGTCTTCGAAGGCATCGACGGCGCGGCGACGCTTGCCGTCCTCAAGCTGGAAACACTTGGCGGTGCCGTAAAACTCGCGATCCTCGAAGAAGCAGATTTCGCGTTTGCGCGGCGACGGCGCGGCGGCGTTCAGGTCAGCCGCGATCACCGGGATTGCGACGCTCGACAACCCGACGACTGACAAAGCAAGAAGCAAGATCCGGCGCATGCTGACTCCTGTAGTGCATGGTGCTCATGCGAAGGCGAACATGCCCGGCCCATGGGTGTCAATCAGATGATCTAGCGCCTTGGTTACCGTAGTGGATTTGCGCGGGGCGGCAAGCGACTAGGCAGTGGGCAGTTCGGCGCTTCTGGATCATCGCGGCCTACTGCCCACTGCCCCCCTGCCACTTTCACCGCGCTAAGCCATTTGCCTTGACGCCGCCGCACTCCCAGCATCCCTTGAAGTCAGGGGTCGCACAACGAGACAGGGCCGGCTGTGATGGGGCAGGGCACTGAGCGGAGTTCGACGGTGACGGTTCGATCGTGGCTGCCAGACAAAGTCGGCGTTTTCGCCCGGCGCGCCGTGCATTGGTTCGCCGCCTGCGCGTTCTCTATCGCCATTGCCTGCACCGCCATTGATGCTCAATTTGGACCGCCGCCAATCGCGGCCGGCAATGCCTTGTCGCGCATCGTCGTTGATCGCAACGGCAAGCTGCTGCGGCCGTTCACGACGCCCGAGGGCCGCTGGCGGCTGCCGGTGACGGTGGCGGAAGTCGATCCGCGCTATCTTGCGATGCTGCACGCCTATGAAGATCGCCGCTACTGGTCGCATCCGGGCTTCGACCCGCTAGCATTCTTGCGCTCGGGTCTGCAGTTTGTGTTAGACGGCCGCATCAAGTCCGGCGGCTCTACCCTGACGATGCAGGTGGCACGGCTGCTCAGCGGCAAGCACGGGCGGACGGCGTATGGCAAGTTCGAGCAGATCGTGCGCGCCGTGCAGATCGAGCGGCGGCTGAGCAAAGCCGAGATCCTCGATCTCTATCTCAGGCTGGCACCGTTTGGCGGCAATCTGGAGGGCACCCGCGCCGCGTCGCTTGCCTATTTCGGCAAAGAGCCTTTGCGGCTGTCGATCGGCGAGGCGGCGTTGATGGTGGCGCTGCCGCAATCGCCGGAACTGCGCCGGCCCGATCTCTACTCGGAGCGGGCGCGGGTGGCGCGTGACCGGGTTTTGGCAAGCGCGCTGGCAGCCGGCATCATTGACGGCGGCGAAGCCGAGGCCGGGCGCGCCGAACCCGTGCCACGCGCGCGCAAGGCGTTCCCGCAAGCCGCGCCGCATCTCGCCGAGACAGAACTGGCGCGCGATCCCGCCGCGACTGTCATCCGCACGACCATCGACCGCGACTTGCAGCTCAATCTGGAATCCTTGGCCGCCGAAGCGGCGGAGAGCACCGGCAGCAAGCTGTCGGTCGCGATCCTGGCGCTCGACCATGCCACAGGTGAAGTACGCGCCCGTGTCGGTTCGGCGGGTTATCTCAATGCCGCGCGGTTCGGTGCGATCGACATGACTGGCGCGATCCGCTCACCGGGTTCAACGCTGAAGCCCTTCATTTACGGATTGGGTTTCGAACAGGGGCTGGCGCAGCCGGAAACACTGATCGAGGATACGCCAACGCGGTTTGGCACCTACGCGCCGAAAAACTTCGATGACGCGTTTCATGGCACGGTCACGGTCAGCGCCGCGCTGCAGCAATCGCTCAACATCCCCGCCGTCAAAATGCTGTCCGGCGTTGGTCCGGCACACTTGCTGGCGCGGCTTCGCGGTGCTGGCGCCAAGCTGGAAATGCCCGACGCGGCGGTGCCATCATTGGCGATCGCACTCGGTGGCATCGGCTTGAGCCTTGAGGACCTCGCGACGCTGTATGGCGGACTGGCGCGCGGCGGCGAAGCGGTGCCGTTGACGGTGCGGCCAGGCACTGCGCCCTTGGCAACCAGCCGGCTGCTCGACCCCGTCGCCGCCTGGTATATCGGCCAAATTCTCAAGGGCACGCCACCGCCACGCAATGCCAAAGGCGGCGGCATCGCCTATAAGACCGGCACCTCCTATGGCTATCGCGACGCTTGGTCCGCTGGCTTCGACGGCCGCACCACCATCGCCGTCTGGATCGGCCGGCCCGACGGCAGCGCGACGCCCGGATTGACAGGCGTCAGCGCGGCCGCACCGATTCTGTTCGATGCATTCGCGCGGGTTTCCAGCAAGCGCGTGCCGCTGGCTGCCGCTCCGGCGGGCGCCCGGATCGTCCGCACGGCGCAATTACCACCACCGATGCGCGTGTTCCGCGCCGACCAGCCCATACAGATGGCCACCGGCCCCTATACCGATCCGCCGGTCGCTATCGCCTTCCCGCCCGACGCCGCTGAGCTGCAACTGTCCGGCACGGCGCCGGTTCGCCTGAAGGCTGATGGCGGCGTACTACCGCTCACCTGGCTGGTCGACGACGTGCCGCTGCAGTCCGACGCACACCGCCGCGAGGCGATCTTTGTGCCTCCCGGCAAAGGCTTTGTTCGCGTTTCAGTAATCGACGCCAATGGCCAGGTCGATCGCGTGACGGTTTCAGTGCGTTAGGATGGGGGCTGACCCTGTGCTTCCTTCAGGGCGATTGAGTTCTGGCCTGGTCGGCGCCACACCCATTACTGTCTTCCTGGGACTTGTGCCCAGGATCCATTGTGCAATACGCAAAGCGCTGGGATCGTTGTGCGATGGGTCCCAGGGACAAGCCCTCGGCTGACACCTGTGGGAGTGCGAGACCGAGAACTGAATTGCCCTGATCCTTCCTTCACCGCGATCTGATTTCACTGGACGCGCGCGAGCGATCTTGCCATCGCAACGGCAGCGCAATCATAGAGCAGGGAATACCGAGCATGGACGCACCAGCCAAGATGAACTGGAGCTATCCGACACGCGTGTGGTTCGGGCCTGGCCGCCTCGCTGAACTGGGCGAGGCGTGCAAGATCGCGGGACTGAAGCGTCCGCTGCTGGTGACCGATCCCGGCCTGATGAAGTTGCCGGTGATCGCCCGCGCGCTCGACATCTTAAAAGCTGCTGGCGTTGATGCCGCCGTCTGGGGCGAAGTGGTGCCCGACCCGACCGAATCCAATCTTGCGGCAGGTCTCAAGTTCTACATGGCCGGTAAGCATCATGGTGTCGTGGCGATTGGCGGCGGCTCGGCGCTGGATTGCGGCAAGTGCATCGCTTTCATGTCCGGCCAGAACCGTCCGATTTGGGACTTCGAGGATGTCGGCGACTGGTGGACCCGCGCCAACAGCGACGGCATCGCGCCCGTTGTCGCCGTGCCGACCACGGCGGGCACGGGCTCGGAAGTTGGCCGCGCCGGCGTCATCACCAAAGAAGACACGTTCGAGAAGAAAATCATCTTCCACCCTAAAATGCTGCCGGTCGTGACAATTTGTGATGCGGAATTGACCGTGCCGCTGCCGGCGCGCTTGACTGCCGGCACCGGCATGGATGCTTTCGCGCACTGCCTGGAAGCCTATTGCGCGCCGACCTATCACCCGATGTCGGCCGGCATCGCCGTAGAGGGCATGCAGCTGGTCAAGGATAACCTCGCCAAGGCGGTCGCCAACCCGTCGGACTTGGCGGCGCGCGGCAACATGATGGCGGCAGCCGCGATGGGCGCAGTGGCGTTCCAGAAGGGCCTCGGCGCCATCCACTCGCTGTCGCATCCGGTCGGCTCGTTCTACCACACCCACCACGGCCTGACGAACGGCACCTATATGCCCTACGTGCTCGTCTTCAACCGCGCGGCGATCGAGCCGAAGATCATCCGCCTGGCGCGCGCCCTCGGCACCGATGGCGGCTTCGATGGCTTCCAGAACTACGTGCTGGCCCTGCGCAAGGAAATCGGCATTCCGCACACGCTGAAAGACCTCGGCGTGCCTGACACCAGTAAGGTGGATCAGATCGCACGGATGGCGATCGTCGACCCAACGGCTGGAACTAACCCGGTGCCACTGACGGAAGCTGGCGCGCGCGACCTGTTCATGGCCGCCTTTGAGGGGCGGCTGTAGGTCGGGTCGAGCCCTTCGCGAAACCCGACGCCACGCGCCAAAGTCACTGTTGCGGTTAGCCGCACCACGCTGACGATCTGCCCGTGGCCGTCGGGTCGCGCAAGAGCTTGACCCGACCTACGCTACTTCGGCATTGCCGCCGCGTAGGCTGGGCTGAGCCCTTCGCGGAGCCCGGCAGCCCAGCCATCGAGCTTGTGAAGAAATTTACACGGAGCATTTCCTATGTCGAGCAGAGTGTCGGGAGGGACGAGCGATTCCATTCTCGTCGACCACAGACATTGTTTGTATCCTTCGAAAAGCGAAAAATCGTGTTCGAAATCGCGCGTTTCGATTGGTTCACAAGCTCCATCCACGGGAGGCACTCGCGGCGAGATGCTGGGCTTCGTGAAGGGCTCAGCCCAGCCTACGCGGCCAACCAGGTATCCCCTACACACCTTCGAACAGCGCCGTTGACAGGTAGCGTTCGGCGAAGCTGGGAGCGAAGGTGAGGATGCGCTTGCCGGCCATGTCAGGGCGGCAAGCGATCTCCAACGCAGCGGCGACGTTGGCGCCGGTGGAGATGCCGCCGGGGATGCCGTCGAGCTTGGCCAGTTTGCGGGCGGTCGCGAAGGCCGTGTCGTTCTCGATCTTGATGACTTCATCATACACGCTGGTGTCGAGCACGGCGGGCGCGAAGCCGGCGCCAATGCCCTGGATTTTGTGCGGGCCTGGCGCGCCGCCGGACAGCACCGGGCTGGCGGCGGGCTCAACAGCGAACACCTTCAGGCCCGGAATCCGGCTCTTCAAAACCTGGCCACAGCCGGTGATCGTGCCGCCAGTACCGATGCCCGCGACCATGGCATCCAGCTTGCCCTGAGTATCGTTGTAGATCTCCTCGGCGGTGGTGCGGCGGTGCACTTCCGGATTGGCCTGGTTGGTGAACTGGCCGGGGATCAGCGCGTTGGGGATCTCGGCGACCAGCTCGTCAGCGCGGGCGATGGCGCCCTTCATGCCCTTCTCGGCTGGCGTAAGGACTAGTTCGGCGCCAAGGAAGGCGAGCACTTTGCGGCGTTCGATCGACATCGACTCCGGCATCGTCAGGATCAGCCGGTAACCGCGCGCCGCCGCCACGAAGGCCAACGAGATGCCGGTATTGCCCGAAGTCGGCTCCACCAGCACGCTGCCGGGACCGATCGCGCCGCTGGCCTCCAGGGAGTCGATCAGCGACACGCCGATGCGGTCCTTGACGCTGGCCAGCGGGTTGAAGAACTCCAGCTTGAGCAGGACCTCCGCTTTGGCGCCGGCTTCGGCAGCAATGCGGTTAAGCCGCACCACCGGCGTCTGGCCGATCGTCTGGGTAATGTTGTCAAAGATGCGATCGCGGCCCCAATGCGTGGTGCCTTCCAATGTCTTGATAACAATCGACGGGTTCATGGCTGGCTCCTGGTTTAGGATTCAGTTTCTAATGTAGCAGATCAATTTGCCATTTGAAGCAAAATCATTTGGGCAGCGCTCCCAGCTTGGCCTCTTCCTTCTCGTAGAGTTCAGCGAGCATGGCGTCGACTTCCGAGTTGCGGTCAGGCAGTTTGTCGCGCCTGCGGCCTTGGCCGGCCTGATAAGCGCGGGCGCGGCCGGTGGCCCCCTTCTTCTTGCTGCGACGACTCGATGAAATCAGCAACGGATAGGTTGGCTCATCGAGGTCAAGTTCCTCCAGGAAGGTCTCGCGCAGCGCATAAAACGCCTGCAGCATGGCATCCCGCACCAGTTTGCGCTGTTCCTCAGATGGGTTGGCGGCCTTGCGCGGATCGATCGTCTGCAAGGCCCGGCGAATGTCGTGCAACGGTGCATACGGGTACAGCCCGATGAGCGCCGGTGTCTCACCGACATTGCGGTAGACGACGCGCATATTGTCGATGGTTTCGCTGACGACGCAGAAGGTATCGACATACTGCGCCTGTGACGGATTATCGATATGCGTGAACGCGAACACCGCCGACTTGGCGCGCAGGATCTCGTTCCACTCCTGGCGCAGCGATTCGATGAGGCTAGAGCGCTTCTGATAGACATTGCTGAGATAAGCGACGCCGCCCGTGGCGATCAGCAGCGACATGTCCTTGAGATAATCATAGGTCGCGATCAGTACACGGTACGTGATGCTGTCGGGCGCGAAGTGCGGATAGGCAAAGCGCGCTGCGGCGGCGATGAATAGCACGGTGCCGAGGAACAGGAACGTGGCAACCAGTGTGCGTGTAAGTCGCCGCCTGGTCATGCTGTTTCCTCTGGGTCAGACGGTCTGAAGGCTCGGATGCAGGAGCGGCCGATAGCCCAGCCGCAGCACGGCGACAATCGCGGGCGGAGTCAAGACGTCGACGATACCCACTGACGGCTTTTCCGCCGGAGCATAGCCGCTGCAGCTCCAAGCATGCAGCCGGCGCGCCCACCAGAGCTGCGGCGTGCTGTTGGCGAGGATCATCACGCCGTCGGGGCAATCCGCCAGTTGCATAACGTGCAACCGCTTGCCGCGATCAGCGCTAACCCGCTCGGCGTGCAGAATGTGGTCCATGGCAGCAACTTTCAATCGCACGGGATGGCCCTGCGCCTCGGCAAACAACAGGGAGAACCGGTTGAAATCGGCACGACGGCACAGCGCGCAGGGGCGGTGCCCAGCCGCCAATGCCGTTGCCTCATCCATGAAGAACAGCTGCGTGTAATGGCGATCGGCCATGATCACCTCGTGCCGGTCCTTGTAAGCGAGCACGCAGGCGATCCAGGCGCGGCTGACCCAGCGCCGGCCAGTTAGAGTTTTGTCAGCGCGGTGCATTTGACCGCCGCGGTTGCCCATCAAACGGCCCCGTTCGGGGACTGCGACGATTTCACCGCATGGCGTTACGCGGTTCTGCAACGGCCGGCCGATGGTTGCCGTCGCAATCGCAACACCTTTGGAATTCATAGCCTTAACCCTAAGCAAGACGGATGAGTGGCGCCGGATGACGGTCACGTCCGTTTACCATAGGTGCGGCCAAGGTTGGCGTCGCTTTCGGGCGATGGCCAAGCATTCGGGAAACGACAGGGTGACCTCAGCCCCGCCCGCGCCCGCTGAGTTGTTCGCGACATGCGCGACCGCACGATCCGGCATCGAGACCTGCCGTCGGCCAGCTAGAAACCGGAATGTGACCTGATGTGTGGATTTGCCGGAGTCATTGATCTTAGCGGCCGGCGGATGCCAGATCGCGATCTCGTTACCCGCATGGCCAACCGCCTGACCCATCGCGGCCCCGATGATGACGGCGAATTGTTCCTGCCGGGCATCGGCATTGGGCACCGGCGGCTGTCGCTGGTCGGCCTCGGGGATGGCCAGCAGCCGATCTGGAACGAGGACCGGACTGTCGCCGTAATCTTCAACGGCGAACTGTTCGACCATGTTGCACAGCGCAAGCAATTGCAGACGCGTGGCCATCGCTTCCGCACCAGCACCGACACCGAACTGCTCGTGCATCTCTACGAGGAACAGGGCGACAGCTTCGTCGAGCGGCTGGAAGGCCAGTTTTCGTTCGTGCTGATCGACCAGACCAAGCGCATCGTGCTGATGGCGCGGGACCGCATGGGCATTTGTCCGCTCAACTGGGCGCGGCGCGGCGATTGGTTGTATTTCGGCTCCGAGATCAAGAGCCTGATCGTGCCGGGGGCCGTTACCCCCGATTGCGATCCCAAGGGCATCGATCACATCTTCACATTCTTCGCCATGGGCACACGCCGGACGATGTACGCGGGCATCCAATCCGTGCTGCCGGGTCATTTGCTGAAGATTGCGTTCAAGCCCAATGCCCAGCCTGCCGAGATCGTCGAACGACGCTACTGGGATCTCGACTTTCCCGACCATGGCGACGAACGCAACCCCGCCGACGCGACGCCACTGATCGACGAGTTTGAGTCCCTGTTCGAGCGTGCCGTTGACTTGCGCATGCGCGCCGACGTGCCGGTCGTCGGATATCTGTCGGGCGGCGTGGACTCAGCTTATGTGCTGGCCACGGCGGCGCGCATGCGCGGATCGCCATTACCCAGTTTCACCATCAAGGTGCCCGGCAAGGGTCTCGACGAGAGCGCGCGCGCCATGCAGGCGGCGCGCCATATCGGTGGCCAGACGACGGTCGTCGAATGCGGCGGATCGACGATTGCAGACACCTATTCCACGCTGGTCGCCGCTGCCGATTGCCCGGTGGTTGACACGTCGTGCGCGGCGCTGTGGTGCCTGTCGCGCGAGGTCAACCAGCAGGGCTACAAGGCCGTGCTGACTGGCGAGGGCGCCGATGAGGCATTCGCCGGCTATGTTTGGTTCAAGTTCCACGCCTTGCGCGGCTGGATGGATGTGGCTGGCTTTCGGCCCAATCTGATCGCCAGCCGGTTGTTCCGCAAGGCGACAACGCCACATCTGCCGCTTTCAGAATTCGCACGCATTGACGGCATGATCGGTGGCCCACACGCCCAGTCGGAGCTGTACAATCTGGTCTCGCTCGGCCGGCACCTCTACTTCAGCGATAGCATGAAGGAGCGGCTCGGCGATTTCGTTGCCTATGAAGACCTGTCGCTCGACCTTGAACGCATGCGCCGTTGGCATCCGCTCAACCGGTCGCTCTACGTCGGCAACAAGACGCTGCTGGCCGGCATGCTGCTCAATCACAAAGGCGACCGGATTGCGCTCGCGAACTCCGTGGAGACGCGTTACCCGTTCCTCGACGAGCGCATCGTGCAGTTCGCCTCCACCTTGCATCCGCGCTTCAAGTTGCGCGGCGTCAAGAGCGATAAATGGCTGTTGCGCCAAGCTGCCGCCCGTGTGCTGCCGGCTGAGATTGCACTCAGGCCCAAGGCAATGTTTCGCGCGCCGCTGGCCGAAAGCTTCTTCACCGCCCCACCCGGCTATGTGCGCGATCTGATGAGCCCCGAGGCACTCGCGCGCACCGGCTATTTCGACGCCGTCAAAGTGCACCGGGACTTGGCGCGATTGGCGGCCGGCTCGTTCTCGCCCTTGCAAACCTTTATCAGCATGTCGTTGACGGCGGTGCTGGCAACGCAGCTCTGGCACCACATCAATCTCGGTGGCGGCCTGTGTGAGCTGCCGGCTGGCGCCCCGCCGCAACCGCGCGTCGACCGGCCAGAGCGATTGGCAGCATAGCTGGGGCAGCAGTTGGCGGGCAGCCGGCAGCGGGCAAATGCAAAGTTCTAACCGCCCGCTGCCTGCTGCCCGCCAACCGCTGCC
>JANNSA010000673.1:0-1641 GCA_031402115.1 Hyphomicrobiaceae bacterium
CATGATCGTCAACGACCGCAACGGCCCGCTGGCCGCCGCCTTCCCGGTCGGCGAGAGCGACCAGATCATGCTGGTCACCGACGCCGGCCAGCTGATCCGCTGCCCAGTCCACGACATCCGCATCGCCGGGCGGAACACGCAGGGCGTGCGGATTTTCCGCACCGCCGAGGGGGAGACCATCGTCAGCGTGGAGCACATCGAGGAAGCGGTCGGGGGCGAGGATGAGGGGAGTGATGAGGGGGGCGATGAGGGTAAAGGCGACACGGGAGCTTAGGCCAGGCAAAGTATTTGAGGCGATAGCCCGGCGCCGACGCAATTGACGGCCGTAGGGTTTCTACGAAGGGCGTGTCAGCAATTCGGACAGGAACATGCGGAACAGTTCGCGTTCGGTCGTGATGTCGAGTTTGGCATAAACATGGCTGCGATGGTTGCGGACGGACCCCGCTGACAGATGCAATTGGCCGGCGATATGGCTGGTCGGACTGCCCTGTAGTGCCAAGCGCACGACGTCGCGCTCACGATGCGTCAACGAATGGCGCTGCGCGAAGCGATCGAAAGCCTGATCGAAATCTGGCTCGTTTTCGGTGTGCGCTGCCGATCGCGCTGTCACCAATCGCCCGCCCGGTGCAAATGCGAAATCTTCGCCCAACGCCCGGCTGTGCAGTTCCCACCCCGAAGCCAACCTGCAGGCCTTTGGTTCGCAGTCAGCATAAGTGCTGGCCGGTCAGCTAGGGCATTGGTGAACTCGCTGCGCCAACCGGCATTGTGCAAGATCAACCGGCCGCCGCGATCAAGAATGGCGAGCGGCACGGCGCACTCGCCGAAGATGGAGGGTAGCGCTGCATTGCCCCCCCGCAACACGCACAGGTCGACGTGCAAGCGTACGAGATGCTGCACGGTCGGCAACAGCGCCTCTGCCCGATCGCGATCACGATCCGTGTAAGGGCGATCGGTGCGTTCCAGGCAAAAGGCGACACCGATTGGCGCGGGCGCCGGCACCAGCAGTGCCAGTTCATCGCGAATGAATGCCCGGCGGAAGATCGCTTCAAGATAGTTGCGGCGTATACTCCGGTTGTCGGCCAGATCGTTGACGACGGCACAGCACGCCGTCTGCCGGTCACGCCAGTAGCGTTGCAGCGGATCGAACAGGAAAGCGCCCGCCAGATAGAGCTCGAGCACCTTTTTCGGCAGGACGTCGTCGACGATCATCTCGGGACGGCCGAATGGTGGATAGCGCACCACAATGAACTGCGTACTGTCGATCAACCGCGCCAACCATCCGCCTGTCGCCCGGTAGAACCGTGGCGTGCCGACCATGGACAAGACCTCGGCGAAACCCTGTCCGCCGAACGCTGGCGCACCGATCGCGTCTTCGCCAAGAACCGGATCGCCTAGCGCTGGCGACCCATGACGGCTGTCACCATTGCCGCCCAGGGAGCCGAGGCTCAGCCTCGACTCTCGCGGTCGACCGGTTTTCAGTTCAGGGAGTGTTTTCATGCCGCTCAACGAGTCACCCACAAAAGATGAAACCATGTGGAGCGGTCTGCTCCATTCCGGCATCGTCGGCACGATGTTTCGCCTGCCATATGTCGCGCCGAACTCTGCGGCAATCAAGCATGCAAGGTTGGATGTCGGCTTTGT
>JANNSA010000674.1:0-4574 GCA_031402115.1 Hyphomicrobiaceae bacterium
CCCGACGGTCGCGACGAAGCGCAAATGCACGCCGCCGGCTGGGGTGCGATGTTCGACAAGCTGGCGGGATATCTGGCCGGGTAACGGCACACGCCAGGTGTGCGGCGTGCCCGGCAGCCCGGTAGATTCCGCTCACCCTGCCCAATCCAGCACCACCTTGCCGCAGGCGCCCTGGCGCATCAGCGCAAAGCCCTGCGCGTAGTCCGCCGCCTTCATCCGGTGCGTGATGACTTTGCGCACGTCGAGGCCCGATTGCAGCATGGCGATCATCTTGTACCAGGTCTCGAACATCTCGCGGCCGTAGATGCCCTTGATCGTCAGCGACTTGAAGATCACGGTGTTCCAATCGACCGGCATGGCGCCAGTTGGAATGCCGAGCATGGCGATCTTGCCGCCCATGATGAGATGGTCGGTCATCTGCTGGAAGGCAGCCGGGGCGCCGGACATTTCCAGGCCGATGTCAAAGCCCTCGCGCATGCCGAGCCGCTCCATGACCGCGCGCAAATCCTCGCGTGCCACGTTGACGGTGACGGCGTCGGTAACCTGATTGCACAGCTCAAGCCGGTAGCTGTTAACGTCGGTGATAACGATATGCCGGGCGCCAACATGCCGGCAAACGGCCGCCGCCATGATGCCAATCGGCCCGGCACCGGTAATCAGCACATCTTCGCCGACGAGATCGAAGGACAGCGCCGTATGCACGGCGTTGCCAAGCGGATCGAGAATGGAACCGATCTCGTCATCGACTTCATCAGGCAAATGGATGGCGTTGAAAGCCGGAATTTTCAAATACTCGGCGAAGGCGCCAGGAACATTGACGCCGACACCCTTGGTTTCCGGGTCAAGATGAAAGTGCCCGGCTCGCGCCATCCGGCTCTTCATGCTGATCAGATGCCCCTCGCCGGAGACGCGGTCGCCAACCTTGACGGTGCGGACATGCGCGCCCACCGCTGCCACGGTGCCAGCGAATTCGTGGCCGACGACCATCGGCACCGGGATGGTCTTTTGCGCCCAGGCATCCCATTTCCAGATGTGCAGATCGGTGCCGCAGATGCCGGTTTTGGCAACCTTGATCAGGATATCATCGTCACCAATCCGCGGCACCGGCTCATCGCGCAAGGTCAGGCCTTCAGCTTTGTCCGCCTTGACCAGCGCGCGCATCAGATCACTCCCAGCTTGCTGCCCACCAGTGTGAACTGTTCAACGGCAACATCAATATCGTCGGGACTATGGGCTGCTGACATTTGCGTGCGGATCCGGGCCTTGCCTTTTGGTACGACGGGAAAGCAGAAGCCGGTGACATAAATCCCCTGCTCGTACAGCCCCGCGGCCATTGCCTGCGCCAGCTTGGCTTCGTCGAGCATGACGGGAATGATCGGATGTTCGCCCGGCAGCAGCGTGAACCCGGCTGCGCTCATGCCCGCCCGGAACCGCTGGGCATTACCGGCCAGCCGCGACCGCAGGTCATCGCCGGCCTCGGCCAGATCAATTGCGGCGAGACTGGCGGCGACAAGGGCTGGCGGCAGCGCGTTGGAAAACAAATAGGGCCGCGCCCGCTGCCGCAGCAGATCAACGACAGGTTGCGCCGCCGCAATATAGCCGCCGGCCGAGCCACCGAGCGCCTTCCCAAACGTCCCAGTTAGAATGTCCACTTTGATGTCGGCGCGTGCCGGTGTGCCGCGGCCTTCAGGGCCGATGAAACCGGTGGCGTGGCAATCATCCACCATCACCAGCGCGTCGTAGGCATCGGCCAGTCGCCGGATATCGCCGAGCTTGGCGAAGTAGCCGTCCATGGAGAATACACCATCGGTGACGATGATCACGCGCCGGGCGCCGCTGCTCCGCGCGGCTTTGAGCTGCGTTTCGAGATCGTCCATGTCGCCGTTCGCGAAGCGCAGCCGCCTAGCTTTGGACAGCCGGATACCATCAATGATCGAGGCGTGGTTCAGCGCGTCGGAAATGATCGCGTCCGGCTCGCCGAACAACGGCTCGAAGACGGCGCCGTTGGCGTCAAAGCAGGCGGCAAACAGCACGGCGTCAGCCATCTGCAGATAGTCGGCAAGGCGTCGCTCAAGCGCCAGATGTAGATCGGCCGTACCACAGATGAAGCGCACCGACGCCATGCCGAGTCCATGGCTATCCAGCGCCTGCTTGGCCGCCGTGACCAGCATGGGATGATCGGCAAGGCCAAGATAATTGTTGGCGCAGAAGTTGAGCACCGTGCGCTCGCCGGCGACACGGATATGCGGTTGCTGCGCTGACAGGAGCGGTCGCTCAGTCTTCCACAGCGATTGCGCGCGAATGCTGTCGAGTTCGGTGGCCAGGTCATCAAGAAAGGTCATCGAGTGCCTCGCAAGCGGCGCTGACAGCAAGGATGAAAGTTAGTCACTTCAGGGGGCGGGGTTCAATCAGGGCAGATCAATTCTGGACGACGCCAACCCAGTGCCGTCATCTCAGGGCCTGGCAGGGCTTGTCCCGGAGAGCTATCGTGCACAGAATCCGAAGCAGCTCAAGGTGCGCAACGGATCCTGGGCGCAGGACCCAGAAAGCCAAGTGTAGGAGTGGCATAGGCTTGAGCAAAAACCGCAGTACCCCGGGGGGCAATACGCAAAGGCGGCGAAACTTTGGCCGCCTTTGCAAGCTATATCATCGTCATAGCCGGACTGGCGTTACTTCGCCAGCGCCGCCTCGGCGGCAGCGATTTCGGCCTGCCGCTTGCGGATTTCGTCGCCCATCGGCGGGCCTTTGAAGCGGCGGTTTTCGATCGCAAACCACAGCACCAGCAGCAGCACGACGAAACCAACCGAGTAATACCACAGGCCTGGCACGAACGACGTGGTTGCCGTGGCTGCAACTGACGGCACCAAGGCGTGGCCGGCAATGGTGATGAGAATCGTACCAATCAGCACCAGCACCGCGAAGATCCGCGACAGGAAACCGAGTTTGAAGGGACCGTAGGTGGTCCAGCTGCGTCCCTCGGCGAACAGGCCGGCAACAACCGGCATGCCATAGGAGATGTAGAGGTACATGGCGCAGCCGGTCGACAAGGCGACGAAGGCGTTGAGCGGCGTCGTAATGATCACCAGCAGCACCGAGACGATCGCGGTGAACCAGATTGCCGCAACCGGTGTGCGGAAGGTCGGGCTGACTGACTTCAGCAAACCTGAAGCCGGCAGACCGCCATCGCGTGCAAAGGCGTAGATCATGCGTGAGGTCGAGGTCACCGCCGCCAGCGCGCACAGGAAGTTGGCGATGATGATGCCAACCGCAACGATCTTGCCGAGCAGGCTCGGCATGATCAGAGTGTTGAACAGCGTCGTGAACGACGACCAGCCAAGCACGGCCATATCGGCAGGCGTCGGGTTGGCTGGCAGCGCCGCTGCTGCGCGGGCTTCCGGCGTCATCAAGGGGGCAACGGCTGGCAGCGCCGCAACCATCGCCATGGCCAGCACGAAGCCGAACAGCAGCGACCAGAACACCGAGTGCAACATGCCCTTGTGAACGGTGTTGCGGGCGTCGACGGTCTCTTCGGAGGTATGCGCCGAAGCATCAAAGCCGGTGATCGTGAACAGCGGGTAGAGCATGCCCATCAGGATGGCCATGTAGATGCCGGTGCCCGGATAGCTGGGTGCCAGACCGCCGCCGGCCGCGCCGGTCTTGTCAGCAAGTTCAAAGATCTGGCCAAAGTTGAAGCTGGGCGCCGCCATCAGCAGCATGGCGATCAGGATGACGGTGAACACCAGGATCAGATAGCCAGCGAGATCGGTCAGGATGGTCGTCAGACGGATGCCAAAATGGTTCAGCAGGGCCTGTGCGGCGGTGATGCCGGTGACCCACATGAACATCGTCGTGTTGGTCCAGGTTGAGACGTCGTGGCCGAGCATGCCTGCGAACAACAGGTCCTTGATAAAGGAGTAGAGGATGACGTTGACCGCCGGGATGACAAACAGCAACCCGAGCAGATTGGTGTAAGCCGTGGCCCAGCCCCAGAAGCGTCCGCCGAGGATTGATGACCAGTGATACAGGCTGCCGGCGGTCGGATAGGCCGAGGCGATCTGACCAAGGGAGGCAGCGACGATCAGGGCAAAGATGCCGCCAATGACCCAGCCGATGGTCGCCGACCAGGGACCGCCCGTTGACATGGCGATCGGGAACGAGGCGAGCCCGCCCGACAGGATGCAGATGATCGAAAACGAGATCGCGAAGCTCTGGAATGGCCCCATGCGTCGCGAAAGTTCCTGCGCATAGCCCATTTCGTGGAGGACCTTGGTGTCCTCGTCCTGTCTGTCGTCGATACCGGCCATGTGCTTCCCCCAGATTGAATCGTCACGACCTGGTGTCTTGGTTGGACGGATGGCCCAGGTTCGCTCGTGTGGACGTTTGCGCCAGGCAGTGTGATCACATCCTGGCCCCATCATTCGACCCGTCGGCCGCGCCTTTGTCAAACAAAAGTCTGCGTTTCGCCGCATTGACCGCAAGTGAATTCAATTTTGGCGATGCCGTCGCAAGGCAGCGGCGCGCCGACGGGTCGAATGATGGGGCCAGGATGTGATCACACTGCCTGGCGCAAACGT
>JANNSA010000675.1:0-6523 GCA_031402115.1 Hyphomicrobiaceae bacterium
CGACAGCCACGCCGCCGAGCCAACTCAACTTAAGTCCGTGCACTGTCATGGGTTCATTTCCCTTGTTTGA
The DNA here is from genome assembly GCA_031402115.1 of Hyphomicrobiaceae bacterium. Lineage (GTDB taxonomy): Bacteria > Pseudomonadota > Alphaproteobacteria > Rhizobiales > Hyphomicrobiaceae > JANNSA01. The sequence goes on from JANNSA010000675.1 coordinate 71, forward strand.
CCTTGTCTCCTACCCAGTTCCGATTGCCGCACACCTTCACGGCAAAGGCAAGGGGGACCATGGTCGACTAAGTGACTTGTTGCTTAGTAGCCGGCCTTGATCTTCTCGAACTCGGCGACCATGCGCGCGCGTTGAGCCGGCGATAGAGCGCTCTGGAACAGCGAGTTGGTCAAGGTCTCAGCGACATTGCCAAAGCCCTTCTGCGCCAGCACATCGGGTCCGGCGGCGGCAAGGCCAGCCAGATTGGCGTGGCCCTGGCCCCAATTGGTGACCATGTGCTGAGCTGAAGCCTTGTCCGTCGCGGCATCGATGTAAGCTTGTTGCAGCGCTGCGGGAGCCACCGCGCCTTTGACCCTGGCGTATCCGCACACCCAAGTGGACACACCCTCCTTGGCACCACGGTTCAAGGTAGCTTTCTTGCCGGCCTCAACCAGCTTGGCGACGATGTCGGCATAACCCCAGGTGACGGCAATCTCGCCACTGGCCATCGACTGTACCAACGCGGTGTTGTCTTGCCAGTAGAAGCGCACATTCTTGTGAACTTCTCGCAGGAACGCAGAGGCCTTGGCGAAGGCGGCCTCGTCGGCCTTGCTCCAGTCCTTGACGCCCGTCGCCAGATAAGCGAGCGCGTAGGCTTCATCGACATTGTCGCCGATGGCAACCTTGCCCTTGTATTGGGGGGCTGCGAAAATCGCGAGTGATTTGGCGTCTTCGGCGGGCACTGCGTCGGTCGTTACCAGGCCCGAGTAACCCCAGTCCATCGGCACCATCCAAACCTTGCCGTCCTTCTGCACGTTGGGCAGGTCCTTGAAGTTCTGCCCAAGTTCGGCCCAGCTCTTCAGCGCGGCGGGATCGACCGGTTCCAATAGCTCGGCGTCGAGCCAGCGCGGCAAGCTTGTCAGGCATGGATGCACGAGGTCGGGCTTGAAACCGGATTTCACCTTCTGGAACGCCTCGTCTTCGTTGGCGAAGAAGCTGTAGGAAGGTGCCTCGGGATGAGCGGCCGTGTAGGCCTTGCGCAACTCTGGGTCCTCATAGCCCGACCAGTCGAGGATGGTCAGTGGCTCGGCTGTTGCGGGCAGTCCGAAACCGACGCTGAAAACAGCGATTACTGCGACGGCGAGCGCTGTCAGACTGCGGTTGTTCTTCATGGGTGCACCTGCGATGAGCGATGGACTTTCGGCAATCGGGTCAGATTCCCTCGGTAACCAAAGGGGGCTGCCCCCTTTCTCTTACACGGCTCGCGCGGTTGTGTTGAGAGCAGTAACGGCTACGACTAGCCAGCACTGCACGACCAATTGAGCCCCGCCCCGATGAATCCCACCACCGGCATAGTTCTCAAGGTCGCGTCGACCTTACTGTTTATCATCATGGCGGCGTGCATTAAGCTGGCGGCTGACCGGGTGCCGACGGGTGAGCTGGTGTTCGCGCGTTCGTTTTTCGCGCTGATCCCGATTCTGGCGTTCACGGCGTGGCAAGGCAAGTTGCGCAGCACCATGCGGACGCAGCGTCCCGGTGGCCATGTCTGGCGCGGACTGGTCGGCACCCTTTCAATGATCTGCTGGTTCATCGGCATCGCGCTGCTGCCGTTGCCCGAAGCATTGGCGCTGAGTTACGCCGCGCCGTTGATCACGGTGGTGCTGTCGGTGGCGCTGCTTGGCGAGATCGTGCGGATCTATCGCTGGAGCGCTGTGGCGATTGGGCTGTTGGGCGTGCTGATCATCTTGTGGCCCCGCCTGAGTTTGATCGGCGGCGGCGCTGTCAGCCCAGCGGAGCTGTGGGGCACCGCCGCAGCACTGACATCAGCGGCTGCGGCCTCGTTCGCGATGATACAAGTCCGCAGTCTAATCGCCAGTGAGAACACCGCCACGATAGTCATCTACTTTACGCTCACCGCTTCGGTAATTGCGCTGCTGACGCTGCCGTTCGGCTGGGTCGTGCCGACGCCAATTGAGGCCGGCCTGTTACTCGCTGCCGGCCTGATTGGCGGCGTCGGTCAATTGCTGATGACGGAGAGTTACCGGCACGCCGAGGCGTCGACGATCGCCACTTTCGATTACACCTCGATGCTATGGAGCTTGCTGATCGGCTGGCTGGTGTTCGGCGACATTGCCAGTTGGCCGGTGCTCGCTGGCATGGCGGTGATCATCGGCTCGGGCCTGTTCATCATCCTGCGTGAGCGGCAGCTTGGCCGCATTCGCCCGATACCCAGCGTCAAGCCGTGAAAGGCTTGCAAGGAGCCATCGCGCCCCAAGCGATCGCTGCCAGCTCTACGGCCGCAAGCGCGGCAGGCTGAGCGTGACGATCAGGCCAGGCCCGTTGTCGTCGAGCCGCACAGAGCCCTGATGCAGCTTTGCGACGGCGGCGACAAGACTGAGGCCAAGGCCACTGCCTGGCTTGCTGCGGCTGGCATCCAGGCGGCCGAAGCGCTCCAGCGCCCGCTCGCGATCGGCGGGTGCGATGCCGGGACCATTGTCGGCCACCCCGATCACGACATCGTTGCCCGTCGCATGGGCCTTGAGCCGTATCGCGCCTGGCTTTGCGGGGTCAGTGACTGCGGGGCCGGCCCCATACTTGATGGCGTTGTCGATCAGGTTGGCGACGGCCTGGCCAATCAGCTGGCGGTCACCAAGCACTGGCAAGTGTTCCGCTACGTCCATCGTCAGTGCGAAACCTGCCTCCTCCGCCACCGGTTCATAAAACTCGCCCGCGTCACGAACCAGGGCGCTGAGATCAAGCGCCTGCATGCCTTCGCCGGCGGCGCCGGATTCGAGCCGGGCGATGCTGAGCATGGCATTGAAGGTGCGCACCAGGTCATCGCTGTCCTCGATCGTTTGCTCAAGCGCAGCCCGGTAGCGCCCGCGGTCGTCCGGCTCCCGGAGCACGGCTTCGAGCCGGTTGCGCAGGCGGCTGAGTGGCGTCTTCAGGTCGTGTGCGATGTTGTCGGAGACTTCGCGCATGCTCGCCATCAACTGTTCAATGCGCTCCAGCATGGCGTTCAAGCTGACTGCCAGCCGGTCAAATTCGTCGCCGCTGCCGGTGATGCCGATGCGCTGGCTCAAGTCACCAGCCATGATGGTGCGGCTGGTAAGCGTCACAGCGTCGAGGCGGCGCATGATGCCGAGGCTGGCGATCACGCCGCCACCAAGCCCGAACAATGAGATCAGCCCGAGCCCCCACAGCAGTGTTCGGCGCAAGGTCTCGGCGAAAACGCGCTGCTCCTCGACATCGCGCGCCACTACCAGGACGGCTTGCGGCGGCACGTCAATGGCGACACCGACGGCGAGTCGCGTGATGCCCGGCGTGGCTCCACGGCCATAGCTGAATAACGCGCCGGCTGGCAGCTGCCGCAATTCACTGGGCACGGCCTGCAGATTGCCGGTCAGCCGCTTGCCGCCGGCATCCGCCAAAAGATACAGCGCGCCACTCGTGGTTTCGCTGCGCTGTTGCACGGCGACGGTTAGCGCCGGCATGCCGCCAAGCTGAAACTGGCCGCGCAAGCCCGTCACTTCGGCTGCGAGGGTCTGCACGACTTGGCGCGTCAAAAGATCGTTGGTGTGCCAGTACAAGTAACCAGTGATGATCGACGCGATCGCCAGAAACACCAGCAGATAGGCGGCCAACCAGCGGAAGGTGGACGTCCGCAGCAATTTGCCGATCGGACTAAGAGTTGCTGGCACGGATCATGTATCCGGCGCCGCGCACCGTCTGCAGCAGCGTTTCGCTGAAACCCTTATCGATCTTGCCGCGCAGCCGCGAAATATGCACATCGATGACGTTAGTCTGCGGATCGAAATGATAGTCCCAGACGTTTTCCAGCAGCATCGTGCGTGTCACCACCTGACCAGTATTGCGCATCAGGTACTCCAGCAGGCGGTATTCGCGCGGTTGCAGCACAATCGCTTCGCCGCCGCGCGTGACGCGATGCGTCAGCCGGTCAAGCACCAGATCGCCAGTGACATAGGTGGTCTCGGATTGCTCCGGCGAGCCGCGTCGCGCCAGCGCTTCCACACGCGCCAGCAGTTCAGCATAGGCATAGGGCTTGGCGAGATAGTCGTCACCGCCAGCGCGCAAGCCTTTGACCCGGTCATCAACGTCAGCCAGCGCTGACAGGATGAGGACGGGCGTCCGGTAGCCTTCCTTGCGCAGGGTCTCAATTGCTGACAGGCCATCGCGCTGCGGCAGCATACGGTCAACCACCAGCACGTCAAAGGTGCCGTCGCGCGCCATGACGAGGCCGGTTTCGCCATCATGGGCGATCTCGGCGACGTGGCCGCTCTCCTTCAGCGATTTCGCCAGGAAGCTCGCGGTCTCGCGATCATCTTCGACAATCAACACACGCATGGCTTCGGATCCAAGTCAGGGAACGGGCCGGATATTCCTAGGAACACCCAGCCCGAAGTTAGCAGATCTACATCAACCGGTCACGTCAGCCAGTGGCATCAGCCATTGGCCTTCAGGACCAAGGCCACGAACTTGTCGTCCTTGCCGGACTTTACGCGCACCAGCACGGCGTTGCGCTTGCTGTCCTTGGCGGCATCGATCCCGGCTTTGACGTCAGCCGGCGTCTGCACCGCCTTACCAGCAACTTCCAGAATGATGTCGCCGGCCTGCAGGCCCTTGTTTGCTGCTTCGCTATCCGACTTAACGTTGGTCACGAGTACGCCGTCCTTAGCGTCTGCCTTGCCGAGCACGCTGGCCGAGGCCAACGACAGGCCGAGGTCGTCCAGCTGCGTTGTCTCCGGCGCCGGGGTTGCTGGCGTCTGTTCGACGCTCGCCATCTGCTTGTCGCTCGGGAACTTGCCGAGCTTGATCTTGACTGGCGTTTCCTTGCCGTCGCGGATAACCGACAGCATGACCTCGGTGCCCGGCGTGAAGTCAGCAACCTTGCGCGCCAGATCGCGCGAATTGCCGATCTTTTCACCGTTCACCGAGATAACGGCGTCGCCGGCCTTCAGTTCCGTATTGGCTGACGGCCCATCCTCAGTGATCTTGGTGATCAGCGCGCCTTTGCTCTCGGTCATGCCAAGGCTCTGCGCGATATCGTCCGACACATTTTGGATGTGCACACCCAACCAGCCGCGGCTGACAGTACCGGTTGTCTGCAACTGCGCGACAACCTGCTCGACGATTGGCGACGGCACCGCGAAGGCAATGCCGACATTGCCACCCGACGGGCTGAAGATTGCCGAGTTGACGCCAATCACCTCGCCATCAAGGTTAAACGAAGGGCCGCCCGAATTGCCGCGATTCACCGCCGCGTCGATTTGCAGGTAGTCATAGGGTCCCGAGCCAATATCACGGCCACCAGCGGAGACAATGCCGGCCGTAACGGTGCCGCCGAGGCCAAACGGATTGCCAACGGCAATCACCCAATCGCCGACGCGTGGCAGCTTCTTGGCGAACGGCACTGCTGGGAACGTCTTGTTCGGCGCCTTGATCTTGAGCAGCGCCAGATCGGTGCGCGGATCGGTGCCGATCACGTCGGCGTCGAGCTTCTCCTCGCCATCGAATGACACTTGCACCTTGCTGGCATCTTCAACGACGTGATTGTTGGTGACGACGTAGCCGTCAGCTGAGATCACGAAGCCGGAGCCTTGCGCTAGCGGCCGTGCGCCCCTGGGCGACGGCGCGGCGCCGCCACCTGGTTCACCGTTCTGACCATTCTGACCCTGTTGGCCGCGCTTGAACTTCTTGAAGAACTCATTCAGCGGATGGTCGTCAGGCAGATCAGGGAAACTGTCTTTCGGCATGCCCAGTTCGGCCATTTCCTTGCCGCCCGAGACATAGATGTTGACAACCGAGCCCTTGACCTTCTCGACCACGTCGGCAAACGACAGCGGCGCCCGGCTCATTGCGGTGGCCACGCTAGCATCAGCGGTCTGGGCCCGCGCCGCTGGAATGTCGAGCGCCGTGACGGCGGCGCTGGCCGCCAGCAAGGCTGCGAATGCGGTGCTGATGCCCAGGCGGGCAATGCTGCGTACGGGCTTTGTAACGGCAATGGACGGAGTGCTGATGTTCTGCACGGGTCTAACCTTTGTTGACGGCGGCGATTGCGGCGGCTGCGGTTACGGAACGAACGACAACCTCTGTGCCCCGGTTTAAAGTCTGGCGCCTTACCAACGGCTTTCGGCAGTGTTAAAGCTTGGTAAGAATTGCGTTGGTGACCTCTGGGCAAACGGCTGGTTCGGGCCTGGATACAATGTTGGAAGCAATTGCCGTGTGGCGTGACGTGATAAGCTGCGGAACAACGCTGAGAGGGCGATGCCAGATCTGGCGGCCCAGCATTTGTGCAGCAATTGCAGTCTTCATGGCCTGCTTGTCTGGTTCACTCAGCACGCAAGCCGGAACAGCGGGCATTGCCCCGCTTCGGTTGGCCGGTACGCAGCATTGCCCGCCTGGGCATCAGCACCGCATTCGCAGCCTTGCTGGCGGCCAGCGCCGCCGTCACGG
>JANNSA010000676.1:0-5514 GCA_031402115.1 Hyphomicrobiaceae bacterium
GTGGACTGTGCGACACCAGCGTCTATTACCGCCGGCTGGACTGAGTTTCAGGTCGCGGCCGGGCTCAGGGATTCAAGGACCAGATCGCAGCGTTCAACGCGGTAGCATAACTGACCCAGGCGAGATAGGGCACGAACAGCCAACTGGCGGCCCGGCTATGCCGCCACGCCAGCGCAATGAACGCGATGATGGCGGTCAGCAGCAGAACAATGTCGATCAGGGCAATGCCGGGTTGCTTCAGCCCGAAGAACAGGCCCGACCAGGCGCCGACAAACACAATCTGCGCCAGCCAGGCGGTGCGCGCGGCGCCAGCGTCCGGGTAACGCCAGATCAGCCGGCCAGCGACAGCGATGGCGACATACAGCGCAAACCAGACGGGGGCGAAGATCCAGTTCGGCGGCGTCCAGGCCGGTTTGGCCAGTGCCGCGTACCACTCGCCTGGAAGAAAGATGCCACCGAGGCCTGCCGCCAGGGCCGTCAGTCCGACGGTGATGACAAACGGCCAAGCCGTCAGCCGGTTGGCGTGTGGTATGTCAGACATGTGTGGTAGCTCCCTCGCGCTGAGTATCGTCAACGCCAGAAGATAGGTTTGGTTCCAGGCGCCGCCAGGGCGTTTCCGCCAGCATCCGCTTCTGAAATGGCACAGGTCGTTAAGCTCCGTTTGCCAGCCGTGTTTTCCACACTTGGCAGGCCGGTGCGAATGTGAGAGCGTGCATTCAGGCTTTAACAACTGGAAGGAGGTGATCCGATGTCTAGTGGGATATTCGGAACGTGCCTGCTGTCATTCGTTTCAACGATGACACGGAGCAACCTCCGGTAGCGTGACTGGGCGTGGAACCGAAGGGTGTCGCGATGCGGCGCAATAGGTTCCGTCTGGTCGGCACGAACCGATCTCACGAGGGGTCGCCAATCTGGCGGCCCCTTTTGCTATTGGGTGCAACGTGATGCGTGGTGTCAGCCACTTATGCGCAATCCGCGATGTGCCTTGGGGCAAGTGCGAGTGCGCGCATTAGTGCCTGACACCCAGTCAGCGATTGGTCCAGCGTTGGAAATTGAGCTTGCGTGCGGTGCGTGCCGGGAGAACTGGTGAGCCATGTCCGACTTAAGCCAGCGCCAGAACGAAATCCTGCGGCTGACGCGCAGCAATGGCCGCGTGCAGGTTGAGGAGTTGGCGGCACGCTTTGACGTGACGCCGCAAACCATCCGCAAAGACCTCAATGACCTCAGCGAACTGAGGCTGTTGACGCGCACGCATGGCGGCGCGCTGCTGGCTTCCGGCGTCGAAAACGTTGCCTACGAGGCGCGCCGGCAGCTGGCCGAAGCCGAGAAGCGGCGGATTGGCCGGCGGGCGGCCGAACTGATCCCGAACGGCTCGTCGCTGTTCGTCAACATCGGCACCACGACGGAAGAGGTGGCGCGGGCCTTGACGGGACATGAGGATATGTTGGTCATCACCAACAACATCCATGTTGCCAGCATCCTGCTGCCATCGCCGCGCATCGAGGTGATTATCGCTGGCGGGCTGCTCAGGCGCAGCGACGGTGGCATCGTCGGCGAGCAGGCCGTGGATTTCATCACCCAGTTCAAGGTCGACTATGCCGTGATCGGCGTGTCGGCGATCGACGAAGCCGGCGCCTTGCTCGATTATGACTATCGTGAAGTCCGCGTCGCCCAGGCGATCATCGAGAATGCGCGCACGGTTTTCCTGGTCGCTGACAGCATGAAGTTCACCCGCTCGGCGCCCGTGCGCATCGGCCATCTGTCGAGCGTCGGGGTATTCATCACCGACCGCGCGCCACCAGATGCCGTGCTCGACATCTGCCGTCATTCCGGCGTCAGCGTCGAGGTTGTCGCAGACCCAACCGATGACAGCGCGGCTCCGTCACCTGACTAAGCGCATTTCGACCATTAATCGCTGCGACTTCATCGGCAAACCGGGTTGCGAATGAGTAGGGTGCGAAAGGCCTTCTTCAGGCCGTATCGCACCGCAACAGGCTGTGGGCGCCAGCCTCTGGTGCGATACGGCGGAGACGCCTTTCGCACCCTACGTCGCCCGCGCTCGAAGTGATACACTTGTTGTGCCGACTGTCCTTGGGACATCACCACCGTGATGCGCCACGGTTCGGTATCGGGGGTTAGCCACTTGGTGCCCGGCACGCCGTTGCCGGCAGTTGGTCAAGCCGCCCGGCTTTGATCCATCAATACCGGAACGATACGCGTGCTGCGCCGCTGGCGCTCACGGACTGACCGCTATGGCGGGTGCGCTGGCGGCATTGGCAGCAACCGGCGCCGCACACAAATCTCGGGCAAAACCGGCGATCCAGGCGTCGCCTGTGAGATTTATCCTGACGGATTGCGAGCGCTTTGACCGGCCACGCGCCGCCGCCGGCAGATAGGTGACATCGAGGAAGCGCGGCGCCAGATCCCGGCACCAGCTTGGCTGCGGCACCGCCGCCTGCCACGCATTAGCGCGCGCGCCCGCGACCGTCGCGATGAAGGGGGCATCGCCGGGCAGCGCAAACGTTAGGAGCGCAGGCTGGGCGGCGACTGTTCTGCCCTTAAGATCGACCAAAGCAGCGTCGATCAGCACCTGCTCGGTGGCGTAACGCAACGCCAGCCGCAGCGCGCGCTTGTTCGACACCACGACCAGGCCCCTGGCGATGCTGACAGGCGCAGCGGCAACAGCCGGGGCCAGCGCAACAGCTGGCTCGGTCGCATTTTGCAGAGCGGCGGCAACTGGTTTCGCCGCTCGCAAGAGTTCCTGCACGCTGACGGTTTCCGTCACCAAACTGGTTTGCTGGCGTTCCTGAGGTGTCAGCCAATGGATTCGCTCATTGGGTGTCGCCAGGATTAGATCGATCAAGACGGGGCCGATCGCCATTTCGCTCAGGAAAGCGCGGATGGGCTTATAGCTGCGATCGGTGACGTCAGCTTCCGTCGTCCGGCTTGAAAGCCGCTTCTCGCTGACCAACTTGCGCGACACTTCCACCTGGCGGCCGCGAATCAATCGCGTCTGAATGCGGTAGGTGCGCCGCACCTTGACCAGCGTTCGGAACGCCTTGATCTGGTGCACGCCGACAAAGCTCAACTGTGACGCCACCCGTCGCTTGCCGCCGGCCAAAATGAAAGCGCACGACGACGCGCATAGTGCCGTGGCTTCCTTCAGAGACGCTCGGGCGCCATCAACTGGCTTGCCCGCCTTGCACAGCTGGGCGGCGGCGCTGCAGGGTTCAAATTGCGTTACCGCAACGCCAACGTCGATGCCATTGGCGCGGATCAGGCGGCCGATCGCCAGCCCTGCTTCGACCGAGCCACCGCGCGAATTGATCAACACCGGCAAGCGCCGGTTACCGAGCCGTTTGAGCAGCCGCCGGAACTCGCCAGCAGTGGCGTCGACAATGTCGCCGTCCGCAGCGATCCACTCCGCGCAATCCGGCGCGCAAGTTGGGCTGGCGTCGCGCGCGATCGTCAGCCGCATCGGCTGCATGCGCGCGAGGGGGTCCGCTCGCTTCGTCGCTTTGCGAGCCGCAAGAGCGGGCCAAGCCATGGCGGCCATCAGCACGCAACAGCCCAATAGCAACGCGGCAGTCTTACGCATGAGCAGCACTGATCCCACCTGGCAACCCCGGGGCCGCGCCTGTTGTTGCGTTTCAATCAGCGAAAGGCAAGCTGGGAAGTGGCCGGGAAGTGGCTGGGATGTTAAAAGCCGCCGGTTCTCCGGCCGCCTGCGACGGCGCCAGCGTTCGATTGCATCCCACCTGCGCTACTTGTGGAACACCACGAAACTGATGTGCGCCGGCATCGGATCAAGACCCGCGACTCAGGTTATCGATGCGACATGACCCTGTCTGATACCGCGCATCACGACCGCAATTCCAACCAGCAGCCGCCGCGAGCGGTGGTCCGGGCCCGGAGTGCTGGGGTGAACGACACGCCAACCACCATTGCGCGCCTGTCCGGCTGGCGCTGGACTGAAGTCACACTCGGCCTCACCGTAGCGGCAGCACTGCTGGTGCCGCGCGGCGCCATGACAATGCTTGCCGTGCTGGCGTTTGTTGCCGCGCTCGAAGCCTTGCTCAGGTGCCGGCTGGATGGCTGGGCCCTGCTGAAGCCGGATCTGGTGGCGTCGGCGTTTCTCGGGTTGGGCCTCCTCGGCATGTTCAGTGTGCTGTGGCAAGCTGCGCCGGCACCCGCCTTGCAACATGGCGCGGCGTTGTGCATCAACGTGCTGCTGACGTGGCTGCTGATGCATTGCCTCGCCGGCGCTGATCGCGACACGCACCGGCATTTGGCGCGCGCTGCGCTACTGGGTTTTGTTGTGGGATTGGCGCTGTTGCTGTTCGAGCTGGCAACAGAGCAACTGCTGCACCGGCTGCTTTTCAACATTTGGCCGGACGTGCGCCCAGCCAAGACAACGTATTTCGAGCGCAACGGCCTGGTGGTGAAGATCCGCTTCGAGCAGATCAACCGCAGCGTCGCGATGGTGGCGCTGCTGGCTTGGCCGGCACTTGTCATAGCGCGCGACGTGGTCGTGGGCACCGGTCAGGCACGGCGCACTCTGTGGGGCTGGCTAGTCCTGACGGCGCTGGCCACGGCCATCGTCGCGCAGATTGCCTTGTCGGGGCACGAGAGTTCGAAACTGGCTGTGTTGGCGTCGGTGGGGATTGTTGGGTTGGCCTGGCTGTCGAACCGGGTTGCCGGCTGGACCTTGCGGATCGGTTGGCTGGCGGTCGTGGCCCTGGTCGTGCCACTGACGCTGTTGGCGTTTCAGGCGCGCCTGTTTGAAACCACGGCGCTGCAGGATAGCGGCCGCGCCCGGCTGATTATCTGGGGCGTGGCGGCCGAGAAAGCCCTGCAAGCGCCATGGTTGGGCGTTGGCGCGGGATCCGGACTGCTGCTGGATGCTGCCGAGGCGCAATCCGCTCCAGTGCTGGCCGGACAACCGATCAAGGCCCGCACCGGTCAACATCAACACAACGTGTATTTGCAGGTTTGGTATGAACTTGGTCTGGCTGGCGCCAGCATCTTACTCATCGCGGGCTGGTTGTTGCTCGACCGGCTAGCGCGTCTGCCGCCCATGTCCCAGGGCGTGCTGTTCGGGTGTTTTGCCGTCGCAGCGAGCATGGCCGGGTTCAGTTATGGACTATGGCAACCCTGGTTTCAGGCTGCATTTGCATGGAGTTTCCTGCTTGCCATGCTGTGGACAACCAGCGCTGCCGGCTCAGGAGGTCAAAATATGCCGTCCACTTTGGACGGTCAGCACAACAAATGAATCACTGCGAGTGCGGTTGTACCGAGTCGTAGGGTGCGAAAGGCGTCTTCGCCGTATCGCACCAGAGGCTGGCGCTAATGGCCGTTCGTGGTGCGATACGGCCTGCAGAAGGCCTTTCGCACCCTACGCAGTCGCCACCCAGTATGCCGATGAGTTTGCAGCGGCGAGTGTTCGAAGTGCCCTTAGGTGATGGTGCGGTATTTGCTGCGGCCTGTGGACAGAGCTAGTATGATGCTGCTGAG
>JANNSA010000677.1:0-4361 GCA_031402115.1 Hyphomicrobiaceae bacterium
ACCTGCTCGGCGGCCTTGCGGAAATGCCGCGTGTCGCTGAGGGCAACGAGATACTCCAACTGCCGCAGACTGGGCATGCTTCGACCTCGCCGGAGGCGCGATAGAGAACTTCTATCGGGACCCGCCCGAGTTTCTAATTGAACCGCCACGGAAGACAACCATTTTACGGATGTTGATGTCAGCAGCCCTTTCTCCTCGAAGTATACCGCCACCGCATGCGAGGCAACATCGTGGACCAGCGGTGCCGGAAGACTTCCCGAACTCCTCGGACGAGATCGCTGCAGCAGGGAACGGGCAAGCGTGTCCGGCACGGCCATCTGGGCCAAGCGGACCTTTGCCTTCGGCACGCACCATGACCTCTCGCGGTTTGGTGCGTTCGACCCGGCCGGGCTCCGTCCCAGCCGCTTGGGACCCAGAGCGCGTTTGAGCTCTGGGCCTTGGGTAACGGTGGTCAGGCTTCGGATCACCCGGCCGGGAAGAAGAGCGAAGAGCAATGGAGAGCGCTATTGATGTCACGCCAACTGTCTTTGCCAGCCTGCCGACCCGTTGTGGGCAAAGCTCGCGCGCGCAGGATGGCCGCTATTGCCGAACGCGATGCCGCGCCGGCCTTGGCTGCAACACGACCCGTCGACGCGACCAGACGCTTCGCGAATGCTGGTCTGTCATCAGCATCAGCACCGCTTGGTCTCGAAAAGATGATCCACACCATAGCCGACATCGCCCGCGCGGCAGATGACCACTACCACTCACGACTGCTCTGCCCAATACTCATGCGCGCCAGACGCTTGCCGCAACCGTCAACAACCATGCCCAGCGGGACTCATGGCCTACGAGCCACAAACACCCTATGCGATCCGTCAGTTCGAGATCGACGTTCTTATCCCGTTGGACCTTTTCGGGATCGACGCGTCATTCACGATCTCGTCCCAAGCGATGATCACGACGGTACTCGCCGTGTCGGCCTATTCCTACTTCGCCATGCGGGAAGCCACAGTCATACCACGACGGCTGCAAGGCAGCGCCGAGGCGGTCTACGAGTTCGTAGAGGGAACGTTGACCCGGTATGGCGGACCGGATGCCAAGCGTGCGCTTCCGTTGGTCGTCACGCTCTTCGTCTTCATACTGTTCGGTACATTGATCGGCCTGACGCCGGTCAAATTCACCTTCACCAGTCACCTCGTTGTCACGCTCGCACTGTCGACCGTTGTGTTCATCTACGTGACGGCTCTGGCGATCAAGCTTCATGGACGCGGCTTCCTGCGATTCTTCATTCCGGCCGGAACGCCAACTCCCCTCATTCCGCTGATCTTTGTTATCGAGCTGATCTCTTACCTGTTCCGCCCGATAACGCTCGGCGTTCGACTCTTCGCCAACGTTCTCGCCGGGCACATCATGCTAAAGCTCTTTGGCGACCTGAGCGCCATGTTGGTAGATGCCTTCGGCACGATCGGAGTGTTGGCGGCACTGGTCCCGGCCACCATGATCGTTGTGATGTACTTCGTCGAATTCTTCGTAAGCGGGATCCAGGCCTACATCTTTATCGTATTGACGGCACTGTACATACGACAAGCCATCGAAGGTCACTAGGCCGGCTTCAGAACAGAAATCACCTCGAGGATGAAAATGAACGAAGAAAGTATCAGGCTGCTTGCGACGGCCATAGCCGTGCTGCCGTTGATTGGCGTCGCGCTGGCACTCGGTAAGATTTTCGCGGACTGGCTTTCGGCCATCGGGCGCAATCCGACTGCAGCGGACAAGATGCAGGGCGTAGGATTGCTCGCCTTCGCGCTCACGGAAGCCGTTGGCCTGTTCGTCATCATCATCGCGCTTCTCATACTCTTCGTTGGTTAACCTCAAAGACGCTCACGTCTTGAGATGGAAGGAGAACGTTATGTCTCTGCAATGTCCCGCCTGCCAAGTCGACCTCGTGATGACGGAACGCCAAGGCGTCGAGATCGACTATTGCCCGAAGTGCCGGGGCGTCTGGCTCGATCGCGGCGAGCTCGACAAGATCGTCGAGCGAGGCGCCTCAGGCGATCGGCCGAGCCAGCAGGCAAGAGCCTCACAGCCGATGCCTGATCGTCGTCGGGACCACGACGATGACGATGATGACCGGTTCGGTGGTGGTGACACGCGTGGCGGACGCCGGAAGGGTGGCTGGCTTTCGGACATCTTCGACTAGTCGCCGTCCGATATCGCTACCGACAAGCCGCATCCAGTCTTGAGAGCCCCCAGGCCCTACCTTCGGATTGATCAGATGGAATTTTTCGACACTTTGCTGTTCGGTCTTTTTCTAGGCAAGCCCGGCTGGATGTGGCTTGGTTTCATTGCCGTAGTCGTGGCGCTTCTGGTTTTCGACCTCGGCGTATTGCATCGCGATCATCACGAGATCGAGGTCAAGGAAAGCCTCTGGCTTTCAGCCGTCTACATCACACTTGGCTTGGCCTTCGGAGGTTGGGTGTGGTGGCAGCTCGGCGCTCAATCCGGCATGGAATACATGACCGGCTTTGCGATCGAAAAAGCCCTGGCGATGGACAATGTGTTCGTCATCGCCATGATTTTCGCTTTCTTTTCCGTTCCTCGAAGGTACCAGCACCGCGTGCTCTTTTGGGGCATCCTTGGCGTGATCGTGCTTCGAGCGATCATGATCGGGCTTGGCGCCGCGCTCGTCGCCCAGTTTTCTTGGGTGCTCTACGTGTTCGCTGTCTTTCTCATCCTGACCGGCGTCAAGATGCTGGTGTTTGGAACTAAGGAGCAGGATCTCAGCCAGAACCCGGCGCTCAAATTCCTGAAGCGCCGGCTCAATGTGACGGACGCCCATCACGGCGAGAGGTTCTTCGTGCGGCAGGCCGCGCCCGAATCCGGCAAGCTGACTTGGTACGCCACTCCACTGTTTCTGGCGCTGCTGCTGATAGAGGTCGCAGACGTCATCTTCGCGGTCGACAGCGTGCCGGCGATATTCGCCATCACCACCGATCCATTCATCGTCTACACGTCGAACATCTTCGCAATTCTGGGCCTTCGAGCGCTGTATTTCGCGCTCGCCGCCATGGTGCATCGTTTCGAGTATCTGAAGCAGGCGCTTGCTCTCGTGCTCGTGTTCATCGGGTCGAAGATTTTCATCGCCGATCTCGCGGGCATTGAGAAAGTGCCGCCGGTCTTGGCCCTGGCCGTGACTGTTGCCCTGCTCGTCGGTGGGGTCCTCTTCAGTCTCTACCGGACCAAAGATAGCCACACGGCGAAGCCGGCCAACTTAGAAAAGGTTTGATGGGATGCGAAATTCAATAGAGTTGGGGCAGACCGGCGCCAAGGGACGGGGTTCCAGCCGAACCGACGTAGAAGATACGATCTCGGAGGCTCTGGAACGGGTTCTGAAGGTCTCCAGGGCCGTCGAGACAGAGTCCGACCTCCTGATGCAGGCCTGGAAGCCGGTGATTGCGCGTGAAGGCTTCCTGCCGGGTGCCAGAAATCTCGCCGGCTATCTGGCCTTGCGCCGCCAGGACAATAGCGAGCTACAAGGCCTGCTGTCCGAGCTTGGACTGTCCTCGATGGGGAGGAGCGAGGCACGCGTGCACGATAGTCTTCGGGCTGTCCGGGCAACACTGTCGACCCTCGAGAACAAAGCCGACGTGTCTTATCCCGAGAAAGGATGGACCGGACGCGGCGGCGACTTTCTGCGAACCAATACCGAACAGATCTTTGGCCGTGATCCGACGGGTCCGCGAACCCGGATCATGGTCACGCTGCCGACAGAAGCGGCGGACGACCCCGAGCTGATGCGGCAGATGATCGAGTCTGGCGCCGATTGCATGCGGATCAATTGCGCTCACGACGATGCGCAGATATGGGCGCGAGCCGCGGCCAGCGCGCGCAAAATCGCTCGCAGGCTCGACCGGGAATGTCGAATTCTGATGGATCTTGGCGGTCCCAAGTTTCGTATCGCCGCGGTGACCGACTCCGAGCAGAAGATCCGGATCGGCGATGTCGTCCGTTTGGTGCCAGGGAACAAGACCCTGCCCGATGCATCGGGCGTTGCCTTTTCGACCAGCGCAAGCGAGGCCTACGGCAAGCTCGCCGAAGGACATCGGGTCTGGATCAACGACGGCAAATTGGGTCTGGAGGTGGAGCACGTCTCGGCCAAGCGAATAAAGCTGCGCGCAACGCATGTGGGACCCAAGGGAGCCCGAATTCGCGTCGGCAAGGGAGTCAACTTCCCAGACGCTGAGCTCGTTGCACCCGCTCTGACCGAAAAGGATCTGCGAGATCTGGATGATGTCATCAAGATCGCGGACATTATCGGCCTGTCCTTCGTGCAGCGGCCGAGCGATGTCGTTTGGCTCCAGCAGGAGATGCGCAAACGG
>JANNSA010000678.1:0-7416 GCA_031402115.1 Hyphomicrobiaceae bacterium
CCCTCAATGATCACATCGGGGTCCACGGGCATCGCGCCGTTCTTGTCGAGCACCAGCGACAGCACGATAATGCCAGCGAACGACAGCCGGCGTCGGCCACGCACCGGCCCTTCCTCGGCCGGGACGATCATGCGGCCGTCACGGAACTGGCGGCCAACGGGCACTTTGTCGATGATCGTCGCCGGGCCTGGCAGCAACTGCACCACCGTGCCGTTGCGGGCGGCAACCGAGTGCGGCACGCCTTGCGCCTTGGCGTAACGGGCCTGCTCCATCAGATGCCGCGGCTCGCCATGCATCGGCACGATCACGGCTGGCCTGGTCCAGGCGTACATCTGCTTGAGTTCGCCACGGCGCGGATGCCCGGTCACGTGCACCAGCGCTTCAGCGTCCGTGATGATCTCGATGTTCTGGTCAGCTAGGCCATTGAGCATGCGGTTGATGGTCTTTTCGTTGCCCGGAATGGCGCGCGACGAAAAGATCACCCGGTCACCCGCCGTCAACGACACTTCCGGATGCTCATTGGCGGCGATCCGGGCGAGCGCGGCGCGCACCTCGCCTTGGCTGCCGGTGCACATCGCCACCACCTTGTCGCGCGGCAGGAAGCCGAACGCCGTCTGGTCGTGGAACTTAAGCGATTTCGGCATGTAGCCGGTGTCTTGCGCGATCGACAGGATGCGGTGCATGGCGCGGCCGACGACAACCACGTCACGTCCGGCAGCGGCCGCGCCTTCAGCCACTGAGCGCATGCGCGCAACGTTAGAGGCAAAGGTCGTCACAGCGACGCGATACGGCGCCTCCTTGATCAACCGGGCCAGCGTCTTGCCGACTTCCTCCTCCGACGGCGATACGCCCTCGCGCAAGGCGTTGGTCGAGTCGCACATCAGTGCCATCACGCCCTCGTCGCCGAGTTCGCGGAACCGGGCTTCATTCGTCGGCAAGCCGGTAATGGGCGCAGAATCGAGTTTCCAGTCGCCGGTGTGCACCACCATGCCGAGGGGCGTGCGGATGGCCAGCGCATTGGGTTCCGGAATCGAGTGGGCGACAGAAACGAACTCGACGTCGAACGGGCCGATTTTGACACGGCCGCCGAGTTCAACGATGGTGATTGGCAGCTCCATGCCCGGCCGGTCATCGCGTGCCTTGGCTCTGAGCAGTCCGGCCGTAAACGGCGTGGCGTAGATCGGGCACTTCAACCGCGGCCAAAGTTCCAGCACGGCGCCGATATGGTCCTCATGCGCATGGGTTAGCACCAGTCCGTGCAGCCGCTTTTTTTCGCCCTCGATGAATTTGAGGTCTGGTAGCACGACATCGACGCCCGGTTCGGCTTCACCAGGGAAAGTAATGCCCAGATCCACCATGATCCAGTCGCGGGCTCGCGACGGGCCATAGCCGTAGAGATAGACGTTCATGCCGATTTCGCCGATGCCGCCGAGCGGCACGAAAACCAGATGATCCTCTTTCTTCTGTGCTGAGCTTTGTGCTGCCCCGTTCTTCGTCCCGCCTGCGGTAACCGCC
This sequence comes from Hyphomicrobiaceae bacterium, assembly GCA_031402115.1. Taxonomy (GTDB): domain Bacteria; phylum Pseudomonadota; class Alphaproteobacteria; order Rhizobiales; family Hyphomicrobiaceae; genus JANNSA01. Next base: position 1,516 of record JANNSA010000678.1, read on the forward strand.
ATCGACCGTCCTTGATCTCGTGAAGGGTGGCACCGATGCCACCGGCCATTTAATTCGCTTTTTCGTACTCTACATCGCCGAACGTGATGCGCTGCACAAGACCCGTCGCATCTTGAAGCAAGAGAGCGCCGTTATCGTCCAAACCAAGATAGGCGCCAGAAATCGCCGCGCCATGGCCACGCGCAACGAGTGCCGCGCCCGGTAAGGGGCCATGCTGTTGCCAGCGCAATCGGATGTCAGGGAAGCCACGACCCGCATCCCAGATGGCGCTGGTGCTGACAAAGGCGTTGGCGAGGGTCGACAGCGCGGCATCCGGCGCAACCGTCAAACCGTGCTGCGATAGCGCAGTAACCGGTCGCCCAAGACCACCCGGTGCGTGTGCGAGATTGACGCCAAAGCCAATGACCGCGCCAAGCCCGTCCACGCGTATAACACTCTCAACGAGGATGCCGGCCAGCTTGGCGTCACCAATCAGCACGTCGTTGGGCCATTTGAGCCGGTAGGCAGGCCCCGGCGCGATGGCTTGCAGCGCTTCGATCAAGGCGACCCCGGCCACCAATGACACCTGGGCGCCCGTCCAGGCATCGCACGGCACATGCAACACTAAGCTGGCGTAAAGATTGCCGGCTGGCGAGGCCCAAGCGCGGCCATCGCGTCCGCGACCCGCGAGCTGCCAGTCGGCACGCAGCCACAAGGGGCCACGCTCGCCCGCCGCCAGCCGGATCAGTCCCTCGGCGTTGGTGGACCCAATCTCAGCGAAGATCTCACGGCGGATACCGGCGGGCCATTGGGTCACTTGCGAGGCTCACCGGTGGCGTTGCCGGCGCGCAAGCCTTGACGCCCGGCGACGGTGCGGGTCAGGTGCGGGTTCGTCAGTCTCGGACCCATCGCGGACACTTCCTCATCATGGCCGATGCCCAGCCCCCATCCGGCACGCGTACCCTGGCGGTTGGCACCGGGTCGTTGCCGTTGCTGCTGCTGGTGTTCCTCGGACCGGCCGTGCTGATCTACACGGTTTTCGCGGTATACCCGCTGGTCGCCACCATCATTCTTGCGTTCTATGATGTCGACAACGGCAAGAACTTCACCTTCGCCGGTCTCGATAACTTCCGCACGCTGTTGTTTGACGAGACGTGGTCGAAGCCGTTCTGGAACGCGTTTCGTAACAATTGCGTGTTCTTTATCATGCATATGCTGGTGCAAAACCCGATCGGCATCCTGCTGGCGGCGCTGCTCAGCCTGCCAAAGCTGACGGGCCGCGCCACTTACCGCACCCTCATTTTCATGCCGACCATGCTGTCGGTGGTGATCATCGGTTTCATCTGGCAGCTGATCCTGTCGCCGCTCTGGGGTATCGCGCCGACGCTGCTGTCGGCTGTCAAGCTGCGCTGGTTATTCGCGCCGTGGCTCGGCCTGGAAGAGACGGCGCTGATCACGCTGTCGCTGATCTCGGTCTGGCAATTCGTCGGCATCCCGATGATCCTGATCTACACGGCGCTGATCGCCATTCCGGATGAGCTGATTGATGCTGGCACGGTTGATGGGCTGAACCAGTTCCAGGCCTTCTTCCACATCAAGTTGCCGCTGATCTGGCCGACCATCGGGCTTGTTTCCATTCTCACCTTCGTCAACAATTTCAACGCGTTCGACCTGATCTACTCGGTCAAGGGAACGTTGGCGGGACCGAACTTCGCGACCGACATCATGGGCACGCTGTTCTACCGGACGTTTTTTGGCGCACAGTTGCAGGTCGGCGACCCGGCGATGGGCTCGACCATCGCCACCATGATGTTCCTGATCATCCTCGGTGGCGTCATGGTGTACCTGTTCCTGGTGCAACGCCGCCTGCAGCGCTACAGCTTCTGAGGCCCCGATGCCGATCCGCACACAGAGTGTGATGCCAGCGACCGCCGGCCGGCGGTTGAGTGCGTTTGGGGTGCACGCGATCCTCGGCAGCTACACGATCCTGGCGCTTTTCCCGATCGTGCTGGTGATCATGAACTCATTCAAGGAGCGCAAGGCGATTTTCGGCTCGCCACTGATGCCGCCGACATTCGAAACGTTCTCGCTGATCGGCTATGAAAAGGTGTTCTCCAACGCCAGCGTGCTGCAATACTTCGCCAACAGCCTCATAGTGACGGTTGTGGCGATTGCGCTGACCCTGCTGACCGGCGCCATGGCGGCCTGGGCGCTGTCGGAATACAAGTTCCGCGGCAACTTCCTACTCGGCATGTACTTGGCGATCGGCATCATGGTGCCGATCCGGCTCGGCAGCGTGTCGATCCTCACCATGGTGGTCGATCTCGGCCTGATCAACACGCTGACGGCGCTGATCCTGGTCTACACGGCGCAAAGCCTGCCGCTGGCGGTTTTCATCTTGTCGGAGTTCATGACGCAGATCCCCAAGGACCTGCGCGATGCGGCGCGCTGCGATGGCCTCAGCGAATACGCCATCTTCTGGCACGTTGTGCTGCCGCTGATCCGGCCGGCAATGGCGACCGTCGCGGTGTTCTCGATGATCCCGATCTGGAACGATCTGTGGTTTCCGCTCTTGCTGGCGCCGTCCAATGGCAATCAGACCATCACGCTCGGCATCCAGCAATTCATCGGCCAGTATGTGACAGATTGGAACGCCGTGCTGGCGGCCCTTTCAGCAGCGATCATTCCGGTGCTGGTGCTGTACGTGATCTTCTCGCGCCAGCTGATTCGCGGGCTCACGTCTGGGGCGGTGAAGTAGGCGGGGTCAGGCACTTACGCGCTTCTGAAGCGGTCAATTCTTGCTCAAAACCCGCCGAGCGTAAGTGCCTGACCCCGGTTCGCGGCTTGCATCGCGGACGGCGGGCCGTTAGAGCCGCTGTCATGGACCACGAGACCTACACCGAGGACTACATCCGCGACGTGCTGCTGTCGGCGCGCACGGTCGCCATGGTTGGCGCCAGCGACAACACGGTGCGGCCGAGCTATTTCGTGCTGAAGTACTTGATCGCCAAGGGCTACCGGGTGGTTCCGGTCAATCCCGGGATCGCCGGCAAAGCGATACTCGGACAGACGGTCTACGCCAGCCTCGCGGACATCCCAGAGCCCGTCGACATGGTCGACATCTTCCGCAACTCGGAAGCCGCGCTCGATATCACCAAGCAGGCGATCGCGATCGGCGCCAAGACTGTGTGGATGCAACTCAGTGTGCGCAACGACCAGGCAGCGGCACTAGCCGAGGCAGCGGGCCTCAGGGTTGTCATGAACCGCTGCCCGAAGATCGAGTATGGTCGCTTGTCGGGTGAGATCGGCTGGGCCGGCGTCAATTCCGGCACATTGTCCAACCGGCGCGGCGACATGGGTGGCGGCCAAAGCTTGATCCTGAAGCGCGCGACCTCGGAATAGGATTGGGCAGCGTTGTTGCACGCGATCAGTTGAACGTGACGGTGCCGCTGATTATGTTGCGAACCACCGGAAAAAGGAACCAAAAGCCATGACGACGTTTGAGAATCGCGAGAATGCGTTTGAAGCGAAGTTTGCCCATGACCAGGAATTGCAGTTCAAGGCAATGGCGCGGCGCAACAAGCTGCTGGGCCTCTGGGCGGCCGCCAAGATGGGGCTCGCTGGCGCTGAGGCCGACGCCTATGCCAAAGAAGTGGTACGATCCGATTTCGACGAGGCGGGCGACGAGGATGTCTACCGCAAGGTCAAGGGCGATCTCGACGGCAAGAGCCTGAATGTCACCGAGACTGATGTGCGCAAGGCCATGCACGACCTGCTGCACACTGCTCAGAATCAGATCATGACCGAGATCAAGCCTTAACCGCTTCTTCAGCATGACGAACCCGGAGCCGCCTCCCGGCGCGCTGCTTGCACATTCGCGGCAGGCAGCGAGGGAGCGCCCGGTTCATCATGATGACATTTATGCAGCGGCTGTTCGCGGCCGCCGGATTGATCGCGGTCGGCGTCATCGCCGTCACCTCCTGGTCGGTGGCCTCGCAGCGCGCTGAGGCCGCCGCCGAAAAGCAATTTGTGGCGCTGCTGATGAGCGACCTGTCATCAGAGTGGGCCTTGGCGCGCATTGGTGACCGCTTGAGCCCACGCGCCGTTCGCCAGTTGGCCACGTCACCGTTGCCGGCTTGGCTGCGCGAGGGACACAAGCTCGGCCGCTTCCGGCTGGCTGAGACGATGCGCAGCGAAGGCGCCGTGTTGACGCGCACGCACAGCTTCCGCGCCCGTTTTCAGAACGGCAATGCCGATGTCCGCGTCGTGCTCGGCCGCTCTGGCCAGACCCTACTCGTCGAGGCGCTGGATGTGACCGTGCGAGACGGCGCTGAAGGTCCCAACAGCGCCGAAACCGCGCTGCAATAGTCGTTGTGCTGGGGACTACGGCCCCAAGCGCTAGCGACCCGTCGCTCTTCGGCTCACGCCAACGTGGCAAGATCAGTCAAGACTAAGCATGCTAACGGATCTGTGAACGCGGAGATCCCCATGCTGCGCAACAGCAAGAGCCATCGGCAGTACGAGGCGCGGTTCCGCCGCGTCATCAGCTACATCCATGATCATCTGGATGACGAACTCGATCTGACGGTACTCGCCGAAGTCGCCTGCCTCTCGCCCTACCACTGGCACCGCATCTACAGCGTTATGCAGGGCGAAACGATCATCGACACCGTGCGACGGTTGCGCTTGCAGCGTGCGGCGGCTGCCCTCGTGCATACGGACGGCACCATATCGGGCATCGCTCGCGCTGCCGGTTACGCCAGCGTACCGCCGTTCGCCCGCGCCTTCCGTGCCGCCTATGGACAGCCGCCTGGGCACTATCGCGTGGCCGGGCGCGACGGCGCCAAGACGCATTCCAAACCAGCAGGGACAACGGCCATGCATGACGTTCGCTTCGTGGAGTTGCCTACTCGCCGGTTGGCGACGATCCCGCACAAGGGCTCCTACTTGAACATCGGCCGGGCCTTCAGCGCACTCGGTGGCACTTTGGCCGCCCGCGGTTGGAACAGCCCTGCAACGCAAATGCTCGCACTCTTTTACGATGCACCCGATAGCGTCACGGAAGCGGAGTTGCGCTCGTGTGCGGCAGTGATTGTTGCCGAGGACTACCCGATGGAATCTCCGCTGGTTGAAATCCGGATGCCGGCCTTGCGCGCCGCCGTACTGCGCCACAAGGGGCCCTATGCCGAGCTGCGGTCGAGTTACGACTGGTTCTACGGCCAGTGGCTGCCCGGCTCCGGCGAAGAGCCGGCTGATCAGCCGCCGTTCGAGCACTACCTCAACACGCCAATGGACACGGCTCCGCCAGACCTGCTGACCGACATCCACATGCCGATAAAGGCGCATTAGATGCGTTGAACCGGCAGAACTGTTTGCTGTCAGCCGTTGCCGCTCTAGTGGGTGGCGCGACTTACGCAAACCCCTTAAGTGGCAGGCATGACACGCCGAGTTGCCACTGATCCGATCACCATCTCAGCAACAGGGATCGCGGGGAGACCATTGTCCACGGCTGTTGTGTCTTGGCGGATCGCCGAGCTTATCGCGCTCTACATCATGGCGCCTGTCGCAGCCGCCTTGATTGTTTGGATCTGGCGAGTGCCGCTGTTCGTCATCCTGTTGCCGACCATGGCGATTCTGATCCTTGCTTTGTTGCGCGATCCCACTTTCTCCGTGCGTGCGATGCTGTCGTCGCCCATCGCCGGCAGCAGCCTGCTGTCAATGCTGCTGTTACTGCCGTTTGGCGCGGCGATTGTGTTTGGCCTGGGTTGGTGGATCGAGCCCGAGCGCTTCCTGGCTTTCCCGCGCGACCGGTTCTGGCTGTGGTTGACGATCATGGCGCTATATCCGCTGGTGCCGGTGATTGCCCAGGAACTGCTGTTCCGGGTTGTGTTCTGGCATCGCTACGGCGTGCTGTTCGAAGGC
>JANNSA010000679.1:0-1678 GCA_031402115.1 Hyphomicrobiaceae bacterium
CGTTCACGTCACCGAGCACATCCCTGTTACCCAGGTAGGCGCGCACCGTCTCCGCACCGATCAACTTGTTGCCGCTCAATGCACCGGCCGGCGCAGCGGCGCTGCGGTACTGGTAGCTCACCGAAGCCCACAGGCCGTAGCGGCCGTTGGCCACGTTCAGCAGGGTCGGCAGGTTGCCGTCGACCTTGATGAAGCGGATCGCACCGCTGGATGTCGTCGTCGTGGCGCCACCGACCACCGTCGACGTTTCCGTCGACAGGATGCCGAACGCACGGCGGCCACCGGCCTCGTGGTTGGCCAGGCAGGTCAGCACGTTGTCGCTACCCGAGCCATAGATCACCTGGCCGCTGGTCACCTCACCTGCCGTCTGCGTGGAGCACAGGGTGGCACCGGTGCTGGCGGCGGTGGAGATGGCGCGGCGCGGACGCGCATTCAGGTTGCACTGGCTGGCGTCGGTGCCGAAGTAGGCGTTGTTCACCCGCGTCGTACCCGACGTGGCCGAGCGCAGCGCCAAGTTCACGGGGCCGGCGGCGATGCCAACCGCAGAGAAGTCGGTGCTCGAACCGTTCATCATCGCGGTCAGTTGCGGCGTGCTGAGGTTCGGCTGCTGATCCGCAGCTTCCGAGCCCGAGGCCAAGCCTTGCGCCGTCTGAAGCTGGTTGCGCATCGTCAACGTGACCGGGATGCCGAAAGTCAGGTGGCCACCCTCGAACCGTGTCAGCTGGCTGACGATCGTCGCCGAGGCGCCCAGAAGCGACGGCTCCACGTCCGACAAACCGACGTCGGTCGCCGTGCCGGTGTTGGTGTTGGTCGTGACGGCCAGGTCGTTCATCGTGTACGTCGGCAGGGCGGCTGACGTGACGGTGCGCGCCGGCAGCGTGCCGAAGGCAGCCGTGGTGTTGGCAGCGATCGCGGTCAGGTTCAGAAACGGGATGGTGACGGCATTCGCCGCCACAGGGGCCACGCCGTTGCCCGAGCCACTGATCGAGCTCTTGTAAACGACGAGCTTGTTGATGCCAGCGCCCAGAGACGGGAACGAGATGATCGTGCTGACCGCCGGGTTCGGAGCCGTTCCCGGAGCGATCGTGCAGAAGTAGGCCGAGTTGTTGAGCTGGGTCACGCCATTGAGCGTGCCCGAGACGCAAACCGCAGCCAGCGCCTTTTCAAGCGCCAAGTCCTGCGCCGACGCGCCGGACAAACGCAGCTCAAGCGTGTCAGCAGCGCCGGCCACGAAGGTCTGGATGGGAAGGGCAAAGGCCGTGCCGGCCATCGTCAGGCAGGCAGCGGAGACCGCGAGGGAAATCAATTTGCGATTCATGGAAAACTCCAAATTTGAGTGATTGATGCAGGGTCGGCAATACGCCGGGAGGCCAATGGGTTGCAGCGCTCCGCCCACGGTGGGCGCCCGAAGGCACCCACCGTGAAGCACATCAAGACAGAACAGTTAGGCGGCGGCCTTGGCAGCCTTGCGGCGGCGTGCAGCGCCACCCAGCCCCAGCAGGCCAGCACCCATCAGCCAGGCGGCTGCGGGCAGCGGCACGGCGGTGACTTCGGCCGATTGCAGGCTGTAGGTCAGCGTGCCATCGGCGGAAAGCGAGAACGCCGAGAAGAACTGGCTGTTGCCGAAGCGCGTGGCGTTGGCGTTCAGGAAGTCCGAGCCGCTTTCGACCGAGGTTTG
>JANNSA010000680.1:0-1544 GCA_031402115.1 Hyphomicrobiaceae bacterium
GAGAATTCAAAGGGCGAGTGGGGGCCGGGCCAGGAGGAGATCAACGTCAAATATTCCGACGTGCTCGACAGTGCCGATCAACACGTCATCATCAAGAATGGCGCCAAGGAGATCGCGCATCTGCAAGGCAAGGCCGTGACCTTCATGGCCAAGTGGGATTACGCCCTGGCCGGCAGTTCATCGCACATCCACATGTCGCTCTGGCACAAGGACGGCGGCTCGCTGTTCTTTGATCCGACCGCCGAGCATGGCATGTCCGAAGTCATGAGCCAATTCCTGGCTGGCCAGCTCAAATACTCGCGCGAGATCACCTATTTCCTGGCGCCCTACATCAACTCGTACAAGCGCTTCATGGTTGGCACCTTCGCGCCGACCCGGGCGATCTGGTCATTCGACAATCGCACGGCCGGCTTCCGGGTGTGCGGCGCCGGGTCCAAGGCGATCCGGGTGGAATGCCGGATCGGCGGCGCCGACGTGAACCCCTATCTCGCCAATGCGGCGCTGCTGGCGGCGGGCCTGCACGGCATCGAGGAGAAGCTACCGCTTGAGCCAATGTTCTCCGGCGACGCCTATGCCGCGGCCGGTTTCCGCGAAATCCCCAAGACCCTGCGCGAAGCGATTGAGCTGCTCAACGGCTCAGCCATGCTGAAGGCAGCCCTCGGCGAGGATGTGGTCGAGCACTACCTCCACACCGCCCGCTGGGAGCAGATGCAATACGACCGGAGGATCACCGACTGGGAGCTGAAGCGCGGGTTTGAGCGGTATTGAGGGGGACAACAATGCTGCAAGTTGCACCGTGACGCCAGCCGGCGGGTTTGCTAGTGTTACGTCATGTCTCGAAATGAAATCATGGTCGCATTGATGGCCCGGCAGGATCTGCTGCAACTTGAGGGCGTTGGCCATTTGTCGATCTTCGGCTCGCGGGCTCGCGGCGATGCGAACCCGCGCAGCGATCTCGATGTGCTGATCGACATCGAACCAGGGGTGCGGTTTTCACTCTTTAATCTGTCGGGCATCGCCCTGCTGATTGAAGATACGACCGGACTGACGGCGCAAGTTGTCTTGCGCAGATCGCTGCCGGACGATATGGCCCGGCGCATCGCGGGTGATCTTGTGCCGGTGTTCTGATGGCCAAACCGACGGCTGCGGATCGGTTCGTGCACATCATCAATGCAATCGAAATGATTGAAACCCGTACTGGTGATATTGATCTAGCCGCGTTCAAGGCCGATCCATTCCTGCAACTTGGGATTGAGCGCGCGCTTGAAATTATCAGTGAAGCCTCTCGACACATCCCCGAAGAACTTAAGACTCTGCATTCATCAGTTCCCTGGCGCCGGGTCGCCGACATTGGAAACCGAATTCGTCACAGCTATCATGCGATCGACGCAGAGATCGTCTGGGAAATCGCAAAAGTCGAATTGCAAGTTCTCAAGACTGTTATCCGAGTGATACAATCATCTGATGGACACTGAGAACCGCCGCCTGGCTGCTGGAAAATGCGGAGCATCGAGGAAAAACTGCCGCTGGAGCCGATGTTCTCG
>JANNSA010000681.1:0-2709 GCA_031402115.1 Hyphomicrobiaceae bacterium
GTTGAAAACTGACTACCGAAAGTACATGCCACCAGATCCTCGACATCGAAGTTTTCTGCCCGGGTGCATAGTCCGGGTCATCGAATATCTTTCGCTGGAGGTCTTCGGGCAGCTCTTTCGGAACAATAAAGACACCGCCCGTCGCCGCTGTGGGCGGCTCCTTGATGAGCTTGTGCTTCTCGGCTTCGCCGAGCACGCGCTTCATCGAAGTGACGCATTTTTCGACCAGCGACTTGCGCACGCTCTGGCGCAGCATCGCTTCATACGGATCGACGGATGTGATGCCGCCATCGCGCTTGATGCGAACGGGGTCTTGCAACGCCGCGCGAATGTCGATCTGAAAGTCCGCTTTGGCCGTCGGTTTTTTCTTCGACGCACGTCGACCATCAACGCCCTTCGCTGCGCCGTCATTCATCGGTTCGGAACCTCCATTATCCTTGCTCATTCGGCAGCCTCCGCTGCAGCAGCTTGCGCGTCCTGACCCTCGCCACGGTCGACTTCCCCTGCGTCGCCGCGCTCGGCGGCAACGGCCGCAAACGTCTGGCCAGTCGCGACGAGAACGGCGTCGAGCTTTGCGATACCGCCCATGCGGCGGAGAATGACGTCGCAATAGTGCGGGTCGAGTTCGATGCCATAGCCGCGCCGGCCGGTCTTGTGCGCAGCGACGAGCGTCGTGCCGGAGCCGGCGAAGGCGTCGAGCACAATGCCCTTGCGCTTCGAACAATCGAGGATAGCGTCGACCACGAGCGCGACGGGCTTGACGGTCGGATGCGCGGCAAGATCATCGTCACGGGTCGCGCTGAACGCGTTAGCGCCGGCGTACTGCCAGACGTTCGTGCGGTAGCGGCCGTGCTTGCCGAGCTCGACGTTGTTGATGTGTGGCGCGGTCCCCGCCTTGAAGACAAAGAACAGCTCGTGCTGGGAGCGGTAGAGCGAGCCCATGCCGCCGTTGGTCTTCGACCAGACGCAGAGGTTCTTGAACGTGGCATAGGTGCCGCCCGCGGCTGTCATGACCTCGGCGATGTGCCGCCAGTCCATCGCAACGAAGTGGATTGAGCCGTCGACCGAGGCCTCGACCAAGTTCGCGAAGACGAGCTTCAAAAAGCCCGCGAATTCGTCCTCGGTCATTTCGCCGGAGGCCATCGCGAACTCGCGATGCTTGACCTTGCCGAGGCCACTGACATGCCCATCTATGCGCACGTTGTAGGGCGGGTCGGTAAAGACCATCTGCGCGGTCTCGCCGTCGAGAAGCTGCGCGTAGGTCTCGCGCGTGGTCGAATCGCCGCAAATCAGCCGGTGTGGGCCGATCTGCCAGATGTCGCCCAGCCGCGTGATCGCCGGGCCGATAACGTCAGGGACCGCGTCAGCAGGATTGGCTTTCTGCGGCTTGTCTTCGAGATCGGAGATCAGAACGTCGATTTCGAGCATCTCAAAGCCAGTCGCCGAGATGTCGAAATCGAGATCGAACTCCATCAAGTTCTGCAGCTCAATGGCGAGGATCTCGCGATCCCAGCCGGCCTTCTCGGCAAGTTTGTTGTCGGCAAGAATGTAAGCGCGCTTCTGCGCTTCCGAGAGATGCTTGAGCCGGATTGTCGGCACAGTTGCAAGGCCGAGCAGTTTCGCCGCTTCGACGCGGCCATGGCCGGCGACAATGGTTCCGGCGTTGTCAATCAGCACCGGGTTATTGAACCCGAAGGCCTTGATGCTGGCAGCGATCTAGGCGATTTGCTTTGGGCTGTGTGTTCGCGCGTTGCGGGTGTAGGGCCGCAGCTCGCCAGTAGCTTTCGGAATGATCTGAAGGTCAGCCATGACTGGCTCCGTATGATGGGGAGCCCGCACACAAAAAATTGGCGCGACTCCTCGATGAACCTTCGAAGCCTGCGCACATGCGCCAACTTCGAACCCATCGGGCGTCACGCCCTCACTTTGGAACTACCTCGCAGGATATCGCATCACGCGGGCCTTCAGCTCTCCCACATGGGCGCTAGCCGGTCCCTCCTACGCCTCGCTCCAGGCAAAAAGAACATAGGTGGAACCGGCCTAGAAGGCAAGGTCCGACCACGTAAAAAAGACTGGTTTATTAATGAGTTGCCTTTTGCCTCCAAGGACCACGGGGCAGCCATCGCTGTAGGAAACGTCAGACGCGTTGGTCCCTGTTATTCTCGTAGCGACCCCTGATTTGACCGCAAAGCGCCCTGATGCGCCCGCAAAATTCCTTGTTATTTCCGCTGCCTATTCGCACGGTAAGTCGCTGATATTACGAACATAATGGGCCTTTTTCGGCTTATTTCAAGCCCGGAAACCGCAAAAATACCCTGTTATCGAGACTCGTTCGCGCCAGACTGCCTCCACAGCCACCGATTAACTCATTGATATCGCTGCATATTTTGTGTTTTCCTTAGACGGAATTCCTCCGCGATTTCCGCGGCTTGGCGACATGCATTTTCGGGGGGCGCGCGTCCAGTGGCGTCTCTCGGTGACGTTCCTCGGCTCATCGCCCGTTTTATCTCTGAGGGCCTTTTTCGGCCGGTCAGAGCCGCATCGTCTCCGGGGAATTCCGGAGCGCTACCGCGTCTCGATACCGAGGGCTGTCCGCTGGAGCAGCCAGTCATGCGGCAAATCTTTGCACCGAGAGAGAAGGCCGGCCGGCGTCAGTCCCTCGGCGGGCTGCCCGAGGACGAGCGCGCGGACGATATCCGGCGCGAGATA
>JANNSA010000682.1:0-6784 GCA_031402115.1 Hyphomicrobiaceae bacterium
GGCCAGCGCCGGCGGTGGCGGCAAGGGCATGCGTATTGCGCGCACTGCCAGCGAGGTTGCCGAAGGCTTTGAACGCGCGTGCTCCGAAGCCGCGTCGTCATTCGGCGATGACCGCGTCTTCATGGAAAAGTTCATCACCGATCCGCGCCATATTGAGATTCAGCTTCTTGGCGATAAGCACGGCAATGTAATCCACCTGAACGAGCGCGAATGCTCCATCCAACGCCGCAACCAGAAGGTAATAGAGGAGGCGCCGTCGCCGCTACTCGATGCCGCGACGCGCCGCAAGATGGGCGAGCAGGCGATCGCGTTGGCCAAGGCCGTGCATTACGACAGCGCTGGTACCGTGGAGTTCGTCGCCGGTCAGGACCGCTCATTCTACTTCCTGGAAATGAACACGCGGCTGCAGGTGGAACATCCCGTCACCGAAATGATCACCGGCATCGACCTGGTTGAAGAGATGATCAGGGTCGCGGCCGGCGAGAAGCTGCGCTTCAAACAGAGCGACATCGGCATCAAGGGCTGGGCCGTCGAAAGTCGCATTTATGCCGAAGACCCAACACGCAACTTCCTGCCGTCGATCGGCCGGCTGGTGATCTATCGGCCACCTGCGGAAGGGCCCGATGGCAAGGCCACGGTGCGCAATGACACGGGCGTCGAAGAGGGTGGCGAGATATCCATCCACTACGACCCGATGATCGCCAAGCTGGTGACGCACGCTCCGACGCGTACCGAAGCGATTGACGCCCAAGGCCGTGCGCTTGACCGTTTCGTGATTGAAGGCATTCGCCACAACATTCCGTTCCTGTCGGCGATCATGGCGCAGCCGCGTTGGCGCTCGGGGACGCTGTCGACCAGCTATATCGCCGACGCCTTTCCGGATGGCTTTGCGCCTTTGCTGCCTGACACCGCCGCAGCACAATGGCTTGCCGCAATCGCATTGCACATCGACCACGTCACAGCTGCGCGCAAGACGCGGATCAGCGGTCAGATCGCCGGGCCCCACGGCAGCAATGGTTTCGATCACGCGCGCGTCGTGGAACTCGGTGCATTGCGGTTGACCGTCCAGGTCACGGGCGACGCTGAAGCGCTGCTGGTGGCGTTTGCCGGCGGCCCGGAGTTCAGCGCGCACTCAAATTGGCAACCGGGCCAGTCATTGTGGACTGGCTCCGTCGGCGGCGAAACCTGGTCGGTGCGCGTTCGGGTGCTGCCATCCGGCGTGCATCTGAGCCACGCCGGCGTGGAAACGATCGCGCGTGTGCTTAGCCCGCGACTGGCTGAGTTGGCGGCGCTGATGCCTGTCAAGCAACGTGCCGGCAGTGGCAAGCTGCTGCTGTGCCCAATGCCGGGCCTGGTTCGCCAAGTGGCCGTGAGCGAAGGCCAGGAGGTCAAGGTCGGCGAGACGCTCGCCATCGTGGAAGCCATGAAGATGGAGAACGTGCTGCGTGCCGAGCGCGATGGCGTCATCAAGTCCGTCAGGGTCAAGGCCGGTGACAGTCTTGCAGTTGACGCCGTGATCCTGGAGTTCGCCTGATGCTGAACCCGTTTCCGGCGGTTGATGAAGCGGCCTGGCTTGGTCAGGTCACGCTGGCGCTGAAGGGCGGGGCCCTGCCTGAGCCGATTGCATGGGACGCCATCGCTGTGCCACCCTTGCTGCCCGGCCGCACCGATCGTGATCCACTGCCCTACGCCGAAACCTGGTCGATCAATGTGCGCGTCGACCATCCCGACCCCGCGCTCGCCAATGCGCAAGCGCTGAATGATCTGGTCAACGGCGCCGATGGGCTGACTTTGGTGTTCCGGAGCGGCCGTAGCGCGCACGGCTTCGGTCTTGTGGGCAGCGATGCCGGCGACCTTGATCGCGTACTCAAGGATGTCGATTTGGGATTCATCTCACTGCGGCTGGAGGCACGATCAGACGCCATCCTGCAGACCTGCGATCTGGCAGCGCTAATCAAGCGCCGAGGACTGGCCGCTGATCGCTGTCGCGTCGATTTCGGCCTCGATCCAATCGGCGGTCTGTCACAGAAGAGCCTGTTCCTGGACGACGAATGGCCGGAACTTAGCCGACGCACAGAGATGCAAATCAGGGCGCTCGCCGCCGCCGGATTTGCCGGTCCTTACTTGCGAGCCGATGCGCGGGTCTGGCACGAAGCGGGCGCGCCGCCTGACCTCGAACTTGGTGCGACCTTGGCGACAGCGGTCGCCTATGCACGCCTGCTCGAAGCGGCCGGCATGGCGACTGACCAAGCGTTCGCCGGCATCTCCTTCACTGTACCCGTTACGGCGGATTGGCTCCTATCGGTCAGCAAGCTACGCGCCTTGACCTACTTATGGATGGCCGTGCAGTCGGAAAGCGGCTGTCAACCGGTCGCGCCAACCGTGCACGCGGAAACATCCTGGCTGATGCTGACCTGGGCCGACGCCGCCAACAACATCCTGCGCAACGCGCTGGCGGCGTTCGCGGCGACGCTTGGCGGCTGCGCTTCGTTGACGGTGTTGCCACACACCAGCGCGCATGGGTTACCGGAGGCCGATGCGCGCCGGCTGGCTGCGACCATGCAGCACGTCTTGAAGGCCGAGGCGATGGCGCGCCGCAGCCTTGATCCGGCGGCCGGCAGCGGCACGTTGGAAGCCATGACGGACAGTCTGATCGAGCGTGGCTGGCGGGAGTTCCAGGCGTTCGAGCGGCGCAACGGCCAAGCGCCCGGTATCGTCCGCGACCTTAACGAAGGCCTTTTGCGGAACGACATCGAGCGCGCACGTGCCGTCACCGGGCAGCAGTTCGCCGATCGCACCCGCACGCTGGTCGGAGTAACGGGATTCCAACCGGAACACCCACAAGCCGTCGCGATCGAGGCCATCGGGCCAGTTTGCGGCGACGACGAGGCGTCCGATATGCTGGTCGGACCACGCTGGTCCGAGGCGTTTGAACGAGGCCCTGACAAGCCATGATCCCGGATTTTAGTACGCGCCAGTTTGAAAGGGTCAGACCCCTTCGCGCGCAGCAGCGGACTGACCCCATCGCCTCGCCAGAGGGCATCGCCGTCAGCCGCATTTACTCCGCCGCTGACCTCGCTGGACTTGACACGCTCGGCACCTACCCCGGCCTGCCGCCTTACCTGCGCGGGCCTTACCCAACCATGTACCTGTCGCAGCCCTGGACCATCCGGCAGTACGCTGGGTTCTCTACAGCAGAGGAATCGAACGCCTTCTATCGGCGCAATCTGGCGGGCGGGCAGAAGGGGTTATCGGTCGCCTTCGATCTGCCAACGCATCGCGGCTATGACAGTGACCATCCACGCGTTGCGGGCGATGTTGGCATGGCCGGCGTCGCCATCGACTCAATCCTCGACATGCGCACCCTCTTCGACGGCATCCCGCTCGACGAGATGTCGGTGTCGATGACCATGAACGGCGCGGTGCTGCCGATCCTGGCACTCTATATCGTCGCCGCCGAAGAGCAGGGTGTGCCACCCGCCAAGCTCACCGGCACAATTCAGAACGACATCCTCAAGGAGTTCATGGTCCGCAACACCTACATCTATCCGCCCGCCGGATCGATGCGGATCGTCGCCGACATCTTTGCCCATACGGCGCGCACGATGCCAAAGTTCAACTCCATCTCCATCTCCGGCTACCACATGCAGGAGGCGGGCGCACCGGCCGACCTGGAGCTGGCCTACACACTCGCCGATGGTGTCGAATACATCCGCGCCGGACTTGCTGCTGGCCTCGACATTGATGCGTTCGCGCCCCGGCTGTCGTTCTTCTTTGGCGTTGGCATGGACTTCTTCATGGAGGTTGCCAAGTTACGCGCGGCGCGGCTGTTGTGGGCCGGGCTGGTCAAGTCGTTCAATCCGAAGTCAATCAAGTCGCTGCCGCTGCGCATGCACTGCCAAACCTCCGGCTGGTCGCTGACGGCGCAGGACCCGATGAACAACGTCGTGCGCACTATGGTGGAAGCGCTGGCGGCGGTGTCGGGCGGCACTCAATCACTGCATACCAACTCGTTCGACGAGGCGCTGGCGCTGCCGACGGACGCGTCAGCCCGCATTGCCCGCAACACGCAACTGGTGCTGCTGCACGAAAGCGGCATCACCCGCGCCATCGATCCGTGGGGCGGCAGTTACGCGGTGGAGCGCTTGACGGCCGATCTGGCGCGGCGCGCGCAGAGCCATATGGCAGAGATTGAGGCGGCCGGTGGCATGGCAGCGGCGATCGAACAGGGCATCCCCAAGCGGCGCATCGAGCAGGCTGCTGCGACGCGCCAGGCACGCATTGACAGCGGCGCCGATACGATCGTCGGCGTCAACCACTACCGGCCGGGCCACGAGACACCGGTTTCAGTGCTGAGGATTGACAATGCCGCCGTGCGCACCGCGCAGCTCGCGCGGCTTGTGGCGTTGAAGGCATCGCGCGATCCGGCAGCAGTGGCAGCGGCAATGGCTCTGCTGACGGCTTCTGCGCGCGCGCCAAGCGAACGCGAGGCCGGCAACCTTCTGGCACTGGCCGTTGAAGCAACGCGGGCGCGAGCTACCGTCGGCGAGATTTCCAGCGCCCTGGAAGCGGCGTGGGGACGCCACGCCACCACGCCTGAGATCGTCCGTGGCGTCTACACTGAAGCGTTTGGCACTGACAATGCCGCTATCGCGCGTGTCCGTGACCTCACCCGCGCCTTCCAAGAGGATGATGGCCGCCCGCCCAAACTGCTGGTCGCCAAGATTGGGCAGGACGGCCACGACCGTGGCCAGAAAGTCATCGCCTCAGCGTTCGCCGACCTCGGCTTTGACGTGGAGATCGGCCCGCTGTTTGCAACGCCCGATGAAGTTGCGGCCCACGCCGTCGCCAGCAACGTCCACGTGGTTGGTGTCTCATCGTTGGCAGCTAGCCATTTGACACTGGTGCCGGCATTGCGCGCTGCGCTCGGCCGCCTCGGGCGTGCCGACATGATGCTGGTCGTCGGCGGCGTCATCCCGCCCGAGGACGTCGCCACGCTCCTTGCCATGGGTGCCGCAGCCGTTTTCCCCCCCGGCACCAACATCCCGGCAGCTGCCGGTCAGCTGCTTGAGCAACTCAGTGCGCGACTGGGTTACGCGCAGCCTGTTGTTCCCCCGCTTCCCACGCTTGCTTAGAGAGGCAGCAATTAGTGCTACTTGCCGCAGCGGCGCCGCGCGTGATTAGCTGAAGCATGCCTAGACCAGCGGAGGATGCCGCCGATGTCGAGCTCTCTCAAGCACACTTATCAGCGCGATGGATTTGCGTTTCAGCCCGCGCTCCTGAACGCCGTCGAAGTCGCCACCTTGCATCGCGAGCTGGACGGCATCCTGGCGCAACCTGACAATCCGCAGCGCGTTATTCGCGAGAAGGACGGCACAACGCCGCGCACCATCGTCAATCCGCATTTGTGGACTGATGCCTATGCTCGGCTGGTGCGCCACCCGAAGCTCGTGGCTGCGGTTGAGGACTTGCTCGGCGAGCGCGTTTATGCTTGGCAGATGGGCATCAATTGCAAGGAAGCTTTCAACGGCGATGTCTGGTTCTGGCATCAGGACTATCCCGCCTACCAGAAAGATGATCACATCGCCGAACCGCGCATGGTCAACGCGCTGGTGTTCCTTGACAAGGTGACGCACTTGAACGGTCCGCTGATGCTGGTGCCCGGTTCGCAGAAATTGACCAACGACATGCCCGAGCACTCGGATCAGGGCACGTCCTATACGTTCCGCTACACGACACGGCAGGTGATCGAGAGCGAGGTCAAGCGTGCTGGCATCGAGGTGCCAACCGGACCGGCAGGCTCAGTGATCTTCATGGACGCCAACACCCTGCACGGTTCGGGCGCGAACCTGTCACCGTGGTCCAGGCGGATCGTGACGCTGACTTACAACGCCATGTCCAACAAGGCGACCCGCCGCAGCATCAGGCCGGCACACATTGTACCCGATGACAAGGATGTGCTGGCGATTGTGCCACTTGGCGCCGATTGCCTGGGCGCTGTCGCGGCATGAGCCGCAAAGCAGCGGTGGTGGCCATCGCAACCGTCAACGCGTCGTTTGACGACATCCACGCAGCGGCGCGTCCGGTGTGGGCCGACATTGATCTGACCGCGATCTCGCGCAACATCGCCGTCGTGCGCGAGCGGGTCAGACGGCCCGTGCGGATCATCGCCCCGGTCAAGGCCAACGCCTATGGGCATGGCATGGTCGCCGTCAGCCGCTACTTGCAGACAGCCGGCGTTGATGGCCTGGCGACCGCCAATGTCGATGACGCCATCGCCGCGCGGGCTGCCGGCGTTAGCCTCCCGATCCTGCTCTATGGCGCTCAATTGCCAGCCGGCAACACCATCCTGATCGAGCATGCGATCACACCGAGCGTCTACTCGGGCGACGGACTCCAGGCGTTGACGGCGCTGGCGGCGGCAGCAGGCCGGCGGCTCGCCGTGCACATCAAGGTCGACGCTGGGCTGGGACGGCTCGGCGTGCGCCTTGACGAGGCCGCCGCGTTCGCGCGCGAAGTTTTGGCCCGGCCGGGTCTGGAGTTGGAGGGCATATACACGCACATCCCATTCAGTGATGAACCTGGCGGCGACTGGTCGGCACGGCGGTTGGCGGCGTTCGCTGGGTTGGTCGCCGGCATCGAGGCCGAGCACGGCATCCGCATCCCGTTTGCGCAAGCGGCTGCCAGTTCAGTATTGTCGCGCAGCTTGCCCGATCCACTCAATACTATTTCCCCCGGCCATCTGTTGTATGGCCTGTGCCCGCTGAACGGCGAGCGCGCCGAA
>JANNSA010000683.1:0-9664 GCA_031402115.1 Hyphomicrobiaceae bacterium
GAGGAGGAGAAGGCGTCGGGGCTCAAGCGCATCTCGACGGCCGAAACCCTCGAGGGTCTCGGCGACTGCGATCTGGTGATCGAGGCCGCGACCGAGAAGGAAGACGTCAAGCGCAAGATTTTTTCCGAGCTTTGCCCGGCGCTGAAGCCCGAAGCGATCGTCGCGACCAACACCTCCTCGATCTCGATCACGCGGCTGGCGTCCTCGACCGACCGGCCTGAAAAATTCATCGGCATCCATTTCATGAATCCGGTGCCGCTGATGGAGCTGGTTGAGCTGATCCGCGGCATTGCCACGGCCGATGGCACGTTCGAAGCGGCCAAGGAGTTTGTCAAACACCTCGGCAAGACCGCCGCGGTGTCCGAGGATTTTCCGGCGTTCATCGTCAACCGCATTCTGCTGCCGATGATCAACGAGGCGATCTACACGCTGTACGAAGGCGTCGGCTCCGTCGAGGCGATCGACAAGGCCATGCGGCTGGGCGCCAACCACCCCATGGGGCCCTTAGAGCTAGCCGACTTCATCGGCCTGGATACCTGCCTGTCGGTGATGCAGGTGCTCTATGAGGGCCTGGCGGATTCGAAGTACCGGCCTTGCCCGCTGCTGGTGAAATATGTGGAAGCTGGCTGGCTCGGTCGCAAGACCAAGCGCGGGTTCTATGACTATCGCGGCGAGCACCCCGTGCCGACCAGGTAGGGGGGTCGCAAAACCCCTACCGCGCCTCCGCCAGCAGCGACAGTTGCTGCCCGGCCCCGGTGGCGTCTTCCCGATCCGTCAAGCCGGTCGGATAGTCGCCGGTGAAGCAGTGGTCGGTGTATTGCGGGGCGATCGGGTTGCGGCGGTCGTGGCCGAGCGCGCGATAGAGACCATCCACCGACAAGAAGCCGAGGCTGTCGGCTTTCATGAAGGCGCGCATTCCCTCCAGGTCGTGCGTGGCGGCGAGCAGGTGCTCTTGTTCGGGCGTGTCGATGCCGTAGAAATCGGGGTGCGTGATCGGTGGGCAAGCGATCCGCATATGCACCTCGCGGGCGCCGGCATCGCGCATCATTTCGACGATCTTGACGGACGTATTGCCGCGCACAACGCTATCGTCGATCAGCACGACGCGCTTGCCGCGCACGCAGCCGGCATTGGCTGAGTGCTTCATCTTGACGCCGAGTTGCCGCTTGGCCTGTTCGGGCAGGATGAAGGTGCGGCCGACATAATGGTTGCGGATGATGCCGAGCTCATAAGTGAGCCCAGCGGCTTGCGCGAAGCCGAGCGCTGCCGGCACGCCGGAGTCCGGGATCGGCACGACGACGTCGGCATCCACCGGCGTTTCGCGCGCCAACTCGCGGCCAAGTGCCTTGCGCATATCGTAGACCGAACGGCCGCCGACGACCGAGTCCGGCCGGGCGAAGTAGATGTATTCAAACACGCAGGGGCGTTGCGTGCGTTTCGGGAAGGCACGGTGGCTCTTCATGCCCTCGGCGGTGATCTCCACCACCTCGCCATTGTCCAGTTCGCGCTCGAAGCGGGCGCCGACAATGTCGAGCGCGCAGGTTTCCGATGCCAGCACGTAGGCGCCGTCGAGGCGACCCAGCACCAGCGGCCGGATGCCGAACACATCGCGCGCGCCGATCAAGCGGTCCTGGTCCATGGCGACCAGCGCGTAGGCGCCTTCCACTTGCCGGATCGCCTCGATGAAGCGGTCAATGACGCGGGGTTTGCGGCTGCGAGCTAGTAGGTGCAGGATGACTTCGGAATCCGTCGTCGACTGGCAGATGGCACCTTCGGCCACCAGCCGCCGCCGGAGGGTCAGGGCGTTGGTCAGATTGCCGTTATGGCCAACCGCAAACCCACCGGCCGCCAGATCGGCAAACAGCGGCTGCACGTTGCGCAGCGACGGCGCGCCGGTTGTCGAATAGCGCACATGGCCGATGGCGCAGCTGCCGCGCAACTTGGCGACGACTTCGGGTTTGTCGAAGTTTTCGCCGACCAGGCCTAGATGTCGCTCGGCCTGGAACTGCTTGCCGTCATAGCTGACGATACCGCAGGCTTCCTGGCCGCGATGCTGCAGCGCGTGTAACCCAAGCGCCGTCAGCGCCGCCGCGTGCGGATGGCCAAAGATGCCAAAGATGCCACACTCCTCGCGCAGCCGGTCGTCATGAAGGTCGGCGTTCGTTGGCACGATGATCGCTTCCCGTTTCTTCAAGCCGATGGCCGGCTCGGTAGGCTTGTGTAGGCTGGGCTGCGCTCTTGCGAAGCCCCGCATCCTCGATCCGTGCCATCCATGCTGGGCTTCGCGAAGGGCTCAGCCCAGCCTACGTGCTGCCCTCAACCGTTGGTTCCCGCCGCCGGTGCCGCCGCTGGATCTTCGGTCGCGGGTGCAGCGCCGGAGCCCGGCAGTTTCAGGTCAGCGGGCACATAGGCGCTCAGCATCGACTGCAAAGTGGTGCCGCTTGATTGCAGATATTCCAAGCTCTGCGCCTTGGTCACCCACTCCGGATAGCTCTTGGCGCCGACGAAGAAGTTGAAGAACATGAACATGATGACGACCAGCAGAAACCCGCGCGCGACGCCAAACAGGAAGCCGAGCAGCCGGTCGATCATACCGACGCGACTGTCGAGCACACTGTCTGAGAAACGCATAGTGATCAGATGCACGACGATTAGGACGACCAGGAAGATGCCCGAGCCGATCGCGATTTGCGCCAAGGTCATGGAGCCGTTGAAGAACTGCGCCGCCAGATCCTGCGCCAGCGCTTTCTGGAACAGAATGAAGTACAGCGCCGCCATGCCAGCCAGCGCCCACGACACGATGGACAGGACTTCGCGCGTCAGACCGCGATACATGGCGAGCAGGCCCGAGATCAGCGCGATCGCGACGACGCCTACGTCAAGATAAGTGAACGGCCCCGGCATCGATCGGCTTCCCCTTCATGGCCACGGGTTGGTGTGGCCCGCATTTGTTGACCTTGGACCTACAACATCCAAAAGTGCCATTCCAGTGGCGCAATTGCACGCTTGTCAGCCGAATGAGGCTAATCCTCACGGCTCCGCCTGCCGGACGCGCTCGACCAGGGCTCGGACATGTTCGATACGGGTGACGTCGAGGCCCAGTCCGCGCTCGTCGACTTCGCCAGTTGCTGGGATGGTGGCGCAGGTGAAACCCAGGCGCTGCGCCTCTTTCAACCGGTTGGCGGACTGGCCGGCTGCCCGCACGGCTCCCGACAGGCTGACTTCTCCGAAATACACCGAGCCCGATGGCAGCGGCACGTTGGCCAGTGACGAGACGAGAGCGGCTGCGGCGGCTAGGTCGGCAGCGGGCTCACTGATCTTCAGGCCACCCGCGACATTGAGATAGACGTCATGACTCGAAAGCGCGACGCCACAGCGCGCCTCCAGTACCGCCAGCACCATCGCCAACCGGGCGGTATCCCAACCGACCACGGCGCGGCGCGGCATGCCCAGTGCCGATGGCGCCACCAGCGCCTGGATTTCAACGAGAATCGGCCGCGTACCTTCGACGCCGGCGAACACCGCTGAGCCGGGGCTGGTTTCGTTGCGGTCGCCGAGGAACAGCTCCGATGGGTTGGCGACCTCGCGTAAACCCGCCTGCACCATCTCGAACACGCCGATCTCGTCGGTCGGTCCGAAGCGGTTCTTGACGGCGCGCAGGATGCGGTAAGGGTTGCCGCGATCACCTTCGAAATACAGCACCGTATCAACCATGTGTTCTACGACCTTGGGGCCGGCGATCTGGCCGTCCTTAGTGACGTGGCCGACTAGCAGCAGGGCCGAGCCGGCGATCTTAGCGAAGCGGATCAGGCTTTGCGTCGCGGCGCGCACCTGGGCGACGGTGCCGGGCGCAGAATCCAAGCTGTCGGACCACAGGGTTTGAATCGAATCGACGATCACCAGGTCGGGCCGTTTGCCCTTGGCGAGCGTCGCCAGGATGTTGGCGAGGTTGGTTTCTGCCACCAGCAGCACCGGCGCTTTGGCCAGCCCAAGCCGGGCGGCGCGCAGCCGGATTTGTGCTGCCGCCTCCTCGCCCGAGAAGTACCACGTGGTGGCGCCGGCATTGGCCATGGCGGCGGATACTTGCAGCAGCAGCGTCGATTTGCCGATGCCCGGCTCGCCGCCAATCAGCAGCGCCGATCCCGGCACCAGACCACCGCCGATCACCCGGTCCAGTTCGCTGATGCCGGTCGTGGTGCGCGGCGTGTCGGTCTCGGTGGCCTCCAGTGATTCCAGCGTCAGCGCCTTGCCCTTGCCGGCCGGCTTGCCACCGCCCGGCACTGCAGCCAGCGCCCCGGCCTGCTCCTCAACCAGCGTGTTCCAGGCAGCGCAGCCGGTGCACTTGCCGATCCACTTCTGATGCACCGCGCCGCATTCCTGGCAGACATAGGCATTGCTCACCCGCGCCATGGATTTAACTCCGTTCGGTGCTCGGCCTCGCGTGGCCAAGGCAGATCGGTCGTGCTATATCTCATGTCATATCACATCGGAGTATCGCGCCATGCTTACAGCACGGGTTTTCATGAGTGGCCGTAGCCAGGCAGTCAGGCTGCCCGCAGAATTCAGGTTCTCTGTTGATGAAGTCTATATTCGCCGAGACCCCGAGACAGGAGACGTAGTGCTCTCAGCGCGACCGAGCCTCGAAGATACGTTTAGTCAATTCGACGCATGTCCTGAATTGAAAGACTGGAAGTTCGAGCGCAAACCGCTGCCAAAAGTTGATCGCAAACTTTTCGAATGATTGGCAAGCGATGTACATGCTCGATACGAACATCGCCAGCCTCGCAATGAGCGGCAGTGTGCCAGTTCGCCTACGAATGCTTGCGACGCCTCGGCGTGATCTCTGCATTTCACAAATCACATTGGCCGAACTGGAGTACGGTGCGAAGCGGGTAGTCAGCGCCAAGGTCAGTGCTGCCTTTGTACAGCAGGTCGCGTCATTGGCGGCGGCAGTTCAGGTCATGCCGTGGGAAGCGGCGGAGAGCTACGCGGAGTTGCGCATCGCTGGTGAGCGACAAGGGCGCGCACTGGCGGAAATGGACATGCTGATCGTCGCTCATGCTTTTGCACTTGGCGCTATCCTCGTTACCGCTGATCGAGACCTGCATAACTTCCGTCCAAAACTGAAGTTGGACGACTGGTCGTGCTGACCCCGGTTGCTTGGCCATGAACGACCGCGCACCCCACATTCAGCACTTGTCGCAGGCAACCCGTACAACTAGGGTCGCGTCGCAAGGGAGGCCCTTGCTTGGCGTAACCGGGCAAGCGAGAGCGGCCGATGAACCTTGAGAAGCTGATCCGGACTATCCCGGACTATCCAAAGCCTGGCATTCTGTTTCGCGATATCACCACCCTGCTTGGCCATGCCGAGGGGTTCGCCGAAACCATTCGACGGCTTGCTGAGCCGTATCAGGGCGAACGCATCGCCGCCGTCGCTGGCATCGAGGCGCGCGGCTTCATTCTTGGTGGTGCCGTCGCTGAGAAGCTCGGCGCTGGCTTCGTGCCAATCCGCAAGAAGGGCAAACTACCGGCACGCACCATCGGCCAGGATTACACGCTCGAATATGGCGTTGACGTCATCGAGATGCACGAGGATGCGATCCCGCCAGGCGCTCGCGTGCTACTGGTCGACGATCTGATCGCCACGGGTGGCACAGCCGAAGCGGCTGCCAAGTTGATCCGGCGTTCGGGCGGCGACCTCGTGGCTGCGGCTTTCGTCATAGATTTGCCTGACCTCGGCGGCGCCCGTAAACTGCAATCCCAAGGCATCGCCTGCCACACGCTGATCGCGTTCGCTGGCCACTGACAGCTTGAAGTGCGAGGATTGATGGCGGCCGAAGCAACGAGCAATGAGACGCATGAAGATGAACTGATCGAGTTGATGCGCGAATATGCGCAAGGCGAGCGGCGGCATGCCTGTCCGCGCTGTGGTCACGCGCCGCTTGGCATCGACGACCGGTCGACTCCCCCCTATGCGCTTTGGTACGCGGTCACATGCAGCGCCTGCGAGCTGGACACGCTGATACACATGCCGTCCGGTGCCGCCGTCAATTCTGGAGGTTGACCCCGATGAAGATCAATGGCGAGGCGACGCGGACTATCTGGCTAAGCGATGATAGCTGGAGCGTCACCATCCTCGATCAGACGCTGTTGCCGCACCGGCTCGCGACAGTCCGCTTGAAGACGCCTGAAGATGCAGGCCATGCCATCAAGAGCATGCAGGTGCGCGGCGCGCCGCTGATCGGCGTGACGGCGGCCTATGGCGTGGCGCTCGCCATGCGCGCCAACACGTCGGATGCGCATTTAGCGCGTACGGTCGCGTTTCTGGCCGAACAACGGCCAACGGCGATCAACCTGCGCTGGGCGCTGGATGTGATGCGGGCGACGCTGGAACCGCTGCCACCACCGGAGCGCGCCGCCGCTGCCTACGCCAAGGCGGCGCTGATGGCCGATGCAGATGTGGCGTGCAACCGCAATATTGGCCGGCAAGGACTGCCGTTGATCGAAGCGATCGCTGCCGCCAAACCCGGCCAAGCCGTCAACGTGCTGACGCACTGCAACGCCGGCTGGCTGGCCTGCGTCGACTGGGGCACCGCCACGTCGCCGATCTATCAGGCGCATGATGCGGGCATACCCATCCATGTCTGGGTCGATGAAACGCGGCCACGCAACCAGGGCGCGGCGCTGACGGCATTTGAACTTGGCCATCATGGCGTGCCGCACACCATCATCGCCGACAATGCCGGCGGCCATCTCATGCAGCACGGCAAGGTTGACCTGTGCATCGTCGGCACTGACCGCGTTACCGCCAATGGCGATGTCGCCAATAAGATCGGCACCTATCTCAAGGCGCTCGCCGCCCACGACAATGGCGTGCCTTTCTATGTGGCGCTGCCATCGTCGACGGTCGATTGGTCGCTCGACAATGGCCGTTTGATCCCGATTGAGGAGCGCGGCCCGGAAGAAGTGCTGGTGATGAACGGCCGCCTGCCCGATGGTCAAGTTGTCGCCGTGGAGATCGCCGCGCCGGGTTCGCCCGCCGGCAACCCGGCCTTCGACGTCACCCCGGCCCGGCTGGTCACGGGCCTGATCACCGAGCACGGCGTCGTGCCGGCCTCAACCGAGGGCTTGGTGGCGTTGCGGAAACGCATGGCGTGAACCCAGAATAGGCCCTTTGCAGGGTGCGAGGCCGTATCGCTCCACGGCGAGCCACAGAGCCAGCGATTGATGCGATACGGCGAAAGCGCCTCTCGCACCCTACACGCTCCTGCTGCGCCGACGGTTCTCAGTTCGCTTCCCAGCGGTCTTTGAGCTGGCCGATCTTGCGGCGGTCGCGCTTGTTGGGGCGGCCTTGCGTCGACATCGGGTGGGCTTGCGGCTGACCCGCGTCGGGCGGCTGGCTATCGGGCGGCGGGGTGAGGTCTTCGTACAGGACTTGCGCGTCCGTCGCTGAACCACGGCGGACGCCTGGCGCCACCATTTTTAGCACGCGGACGCGCCGGTCGAGCGTGATGGTAATGACGTCACCACATTTCAGGTTGTGGCTCATTTTGTCGACGCGGTTACGGTTGACCCGCACTGCGCCATCGGCGATCAGCCGTTGCGCTGCCGATCGCGTCTTGATCACCCGAACAAACCACAGCCATTTGTCCAGGCGCTGGGTTCCAGCTGGCGAGGCCGCATCGGTAGCATGTTCGTCCTGGTCGACGGCGTCGGCTACGATCATGGATCCGGATGGCTCCGTGTTTGCCTCAGGATTGGTTGCGTTGCTGATCCTCAAGCGCGGCCTTGAGCGCGCTCAGCTTGGCGAAGGGCGAGTTCGGATCATAGGTCTGGCGGCGTTCGTCGCGATGGCTTTGGCTCGGCCGCGGGCCGCGGCTAGAACTATCGCCATCCCGGCGCGGGCCGCCGTCACGTCCGGATGCGCCACGTGGCGGCCCACTGCGATCATTGCGCCGGTCGCCGCCTGGGCGCGCAGCGTCCGTGCGCGGTCCATCTTGGCGGGGCCTGTCATAACGCGGCCGGTCACCGGCTGGCCGGTCGGCAGGCGATGAAGCGCCTGCGGACGTTTCGCCTGCAGCCGTCGCAGTCGCAGGCTCGCGCGGCCGGTCGGTGCGGCCACCCTGTGGTTGGCCATCGCGGCGTGGGCGGTTGTTGCGGAAAGTGTCACGTCCACCGTTGGCTGGACGTTCTTGCGGCGCGCCAGACGCGGCGACCGCCTCACCACCCACAACGGCTACGGCGGCATCACCGTTTGGAGTTGCCGCAACAGCGGCGGCAGGTTCGGCGCCGGGCCGTGGGCCGCGTGGGGACCGCTGTCGCGATGCTGGCCGGTCGCCGGCACCAGCTGTCGCACTCTGCTCGCCGCCCCGGCCCCGGTTGCGGCGGCGTTCGCCTCCCCGGTTCGGCATGTCTTCATGGCGGCGGCGCGGACGCCAAACTTCCACCATTTCCGGTTCAGGCGCGACAACAGTCGTGTCCACAGTGGCGCTGACATCAGCATCAACAGCGGCTACATCAGCCAGGACCGCGTCGGCGACGTCTTGTGTTGCCGCCGCAAATTCCGCCGCAACATCGCGCGCTGAATCGGAACTCAGTGCGTCGGGTGGCAGTTCGACGGCAAGGCTGGCGTCAACAACCGCAACGGTCTCGGCAATGGGCTCAGTCACGTTTGCGAGCACCACCGGCTCGGAGACTTCGCCGGCTTCGGCCGTGGCGACCGCATCAACTGCCAGCGAATCGGCGGCGAGTTCGGCCTCTGTTTCCGTCAGTAGGGTCGTTTCGGGCAATGGCGCACTGTCAGCGGCGATCAACCCACGCTTCGCTGCCGCCGCCACCTTCGGCGCTGCCGGCCGTCGCTCGGAACGGAAACCAAGTGATCGCAGCACCAGTGTCAGTTCCTCGGCCGAACAGCCAAGGATCGACATCATTTCGGGCACGACAATAAAGCCGCCATCGCCGCTTGATCCCTTTGGCGGATTAACGGGGTTAGCCGCGTTCAAGCGGAAACCTGTTAGGGGCCGGATCATATCTGCGAGACGCTCAAGCATATCGAGGCGCACGGCGCGCGGCCCGCACAGATGGTAACCAGCGACCCGGTAGAACTCCTCCGGCACCAGCTTGTCGGCCAGCACCGAGGTCAGTCCGGCACGGGGCGACTCGAATGTCCCGCCACCGATCGCCGCCAGCCGCTCGCCCGCCGACAACCGCCAGAAGGTCTGCAGCATGTCTGATGCCGCCGGCTTCAGCAGCAGGGGGAAGTAGATGTTGAAGGCGCCGAAGCGGATGCCGAACCGGCGCAATTGCGCGCGGCCCTCTTGATCCAGCTCCTTCAGGTCGTTGGCGACGGAGTCGCGCTTCAAGACGCCAAAGTTCTCCTTCAGCCGGAAAGCGATGCCGCGCGCCAACCCAGTCACGTCCTCGGCCTTGGCTAGCTCAGTCAACGGCTTCAGACGCTCGCTTGTCGCCTCGGTCAGCCAGTCGTTCAGACGCGTCTGCACCTTTTCCTTGTCGGCCGGCGTCAAATGTTCGTCGCACAACACGGCGACCGTTGGTTTCAACGGGTCGTCGGACTTCTCCAGCTTGCCGAGTTCTTCGCCGCGCCATTCGATCGTGGCGTTGCGTGTCAGTTTGAAGGCATCCGAGCGGGCGGCCGCGACCCGGC